>JABDFG010000125.1 GCA_013286655.1 Bacteroidota bacterium | reverse complement strand
TGCGGCTAATATTATTACCGGCATTGGTTTTCTGGGAGCGGGCGTAGTATTCAAAGATAATTTTTCAGTAACCGGTATTACAACAGCCACCGCGATATGGGTAACAGCTGCGTTGGGAATGACGATCGGAATCGGCGATTATAAAATGGCCGGAGAGGGATTGATCCTGGTCATTATTATTCTTTCCGCATTCGAATACCTTCAGAATATCATCGACAAACTCCACCAGAAAAGAGTCTATAAAATAACCTTTGATAAAAACTTGCTTCAAACCAGTAATATTGAAAAAGAATTCACAGAAATAAAATTAGGATTCGCAAAAATCAGAGAATTGAAAATGAACGACGATCTGATCTGTTTTTATGAAGCTTATGGCAGCCTGGATAAATTCAATCGCTTCAACAACTTTCTTTTGAATAGCCACAAAATAAAGTCCTTTGAGTTCTGAGGTAGCGAATAGCGAGTAGCCAATAGCGAATAGCGAATAGCGAAATGCGAAGCATTCATAAACACCCTTGAAATAGGAATAAAGCGAGTGAATAATAGCGAATAGGGGTAAGATTACCTGACGTGGTTACAGTATTTCTTAATGATCGCATATGATTCCAATAGTCCCAGCTCGCTGGCTTTACTGAAATTCTGGCAGGCATTTAATTTATCCCTCAGGTACAACAACAATAATCCCCTGTTGTAATAGACGTCCGGTATATTCGGATCAACCTGTATGGTCTTGGCACAGTCTTTTTCTGCCCCGTTAAAATCACGCAACTGGCACTTTACATATGCCCTGTTGTAATAGGCAAAAGCAAATGCAGGCTCCAGTTGGATGGCCTTCGTAAAATCAAGCAAAGCCCTTTCGTATTTATCATTTATATTCCGGTTGTCGAACTGGCGGATCAATTCAATCTCCCTGCAGGTATTTACTCCCCGTGCAAAATAAGCAATCGCTGATTTAGGATCCTGTTCAATGATCTTCGTATAGTCCTTAACCGCATCGCTGAATAACTGCCTGTTGGTTTTCTCAATTGCTTCCCAGAGAAACGAACCCGATTGAGTTGTGCTATCCATTGAAGCAGTTTGATTTTGCAATTCCTTGTTCGTTAAACACAGTGTTTGATGTTCCCTCCCCAGCTTTAACAGCAAGGGACTGTAAAAGACCGATTTTTTATAATTGCTGTCTTTTCGCGCTATATAAAAGATAGGCATAAGGTTAATGCGAACGGTGTCTACGGATTTCGAATCAACATTTCCGAAATCTGCATCTAATTCCAACAAACGAACGAGATTGACTGAATCCCGGTTTCTTTGGAGAACATTTTTATCCCGGTTCAGATCACTGATAACTTTGCTTAGTTCGAGGTCTTTTTTTGCCCCTGCAAGATCCTTCAGATTCTTTTTTACTTCCGAGCGATTATAATAAGCTTCCACATAATACGGAAAAAACTCGATCGTCTTATTATAATCCAAAAGTGCTCCTTTATAATCCCCAATTACAGCTTTTAATTTGGCCCTGTTAAACGTAGCCTGAATGTTCTCCGGATTTAGCTCCAGTACCTTGTCAAAATCCGCAATCGCATCCTTATATTCCTTCAGATTGGCTTGTAAAATAGCCTTATTGAAATATACGAGCGCATTGAGGGGTTCGTACTTCAAAACAAAGTTATAATCCTTCAAGGCTTCTTTCAATTCATTCAGCGCAATCTCCGCCTCTGCTCTGTTGAAATAGGCATAGGTACAGCCCGAATCCAGTTTCAGGGCCTGGTTATAATCCCCGATTGCCTTCCTGTTATCCCCCATTTTAGCTTTTGTAGCTCCCATACGGACATATACATCCACATTTTTGGGATTAATCGTAAGTGCCTTTGTATAATCCTTTAAGGCCGTCTCATAATCGTTGAGTGCGCTTTCAGCCGAACCCCGGCAGAGATAAATGTTATCACCGATTGCCCCAAGTTTTATTGCTTTGGCACAGTCGCTGATCGCTCCGTTATAATCCTGACCCGAAAGTCTGGCATAAGCCCTTTCCAGGTATAGTTGGGGGTCATCGCCTTCTTTGCTGATCACTTTATTTAAATCCTTGATGGCTCCATCGAAATCACCCAGGCGACACTTGACCAGCCCCCGGTAATGATAAGCCTCATAAACCAGGGGATCATAAATGGTAATCGCATTACTCAGATCCTGTTCCGCACCCAGGTTATCATTGAGAAAATATTTACAGACTCCCCGGAACAAATAGGCAATGGATTCACCAGGTTTTACATTGATACAGATATTCAGTTTTTTGATTGCTTCAATGTAATTATTCTTGGAAATATCGGACTGCGCGTCCGCTATCAGCGCATTTACATTAATCTGGGAAAAAACAGAACCTATTAAACCAAGCTGTAGAATGAAGAATAACCGGAAGTACAACTTCAAGGGACCTAAAAATAATCAAAGGTGAACTCTTTAATTTCAGATTCAAAAGGTGGAGTACTTTTTTCAGAACATTCAATTAAATTTCCTTT
>JABDFG010000124.1 GCA_013286655.1 Bacteroidota bacterium | reverse complement strand
CGTTCAACGCCATGAATGAACGGGGAGAAAAAAACAATAAAGAAGATAAAAGTAAATACCGGGGAATAATGGCCGGCGAATGCGCCCGGCAGGTGTTAGCTGCCATTAGAAAAAACAAAGTGGAAGTATTTATCGGAGGCAAAGAATTAAGGGCAATCTGGATAAAGCGCTATTTCCCGGCTTTTTTTTTCAAGCAAATCTTAAAACAAAAAATTGAATAAGCTGATCCAACGAAAACAGATAGTCATGCTGCTATTCTTAATTATGAATAGTAGCTGGATGCATGCACAGCAACATCCGCAAACCGAAGAATCTCCTGGTCTGGTAAAATGGCTCACCTTTAAAGAAGCATTTGAGCTGAATAAAAAACAGGTAAAACCCTTCCTGATCGACGTATACACGGACTGGTGCGGATGGTGCAAGCAAATGATGAAAACCACTTATTCCAATCCCGATATTGCCACTTATATTAATACCTGGTTTTATCCCGTAAAGTTCAACGCGGAAACAAAAGACAGCATTGAATACCTGGGCACAACGTATTATAATACTGGCAAAACAGGCAAATCAACCCATCAGCTTGCACTCAAACTATTGGGAAATCAGTTAATGTATCCTACCACCATCTTCACTAATTACAGCGTGAATTTCGTTTTAAACTCGCAAGGATACCTCGATACAAAAAAAATAGAGCCTATCCTGGTATATACATTGGAGAATATTTTCAGAACAACGGCCTACGAAGATTTTAAAGTTCATTTTGAAAAAACATTTTATGATACCGTCAAGTCAAACACCCGATTAAAATGGTATAGTTTCCGGGAAGCCCAGGAATTATGCAAAAAGTATCCCCGTAAATTGCTTGTTGATCTGTACACAAGCTGGTGCAATGGCTGCAGGGTAATGAACAGCACCACCTTTAGTGATACATTAAATGTAGAATACATCAACAAAAATTTTTACCTCATTGATTTTAATGTAGAAATCAAGGACACCCTACTTTTCCGTGGCACGAGCTACTTAAACAATGGAGCCAATGGGACACCTTTCCATCAGCTGGCGATGACATTTGTAAAAAACAACATGGCATTGCCAAGCACAGTAGTTATCGACGAGAATTCAGACATCCTGGATGTCATTCCTCAATATTTGTCACCAACCTCCATTGAACCTGTTTTACGATATTATGGCAGCAACGCATACAAAACAGAAAAATGGGAAAACTACGTAAAAAATTACAAAATCCTAAAAACCTCCTTTAAGAATTAAAAACCCATTTATGAAAAAGATTATTGCTGGTATTCAACAAATTGGTATTGGAGTCGCGAATGTCCAGGAAGCCTTCACCTGGTACAGACAAAATTTCGGCATGGATATTCCTGTTTTTGAAGAAGCCGCAGAAGCTAACCTGATGCTACCCTATACAGGAGGAAAACCTCATCGGCGCCATGCTATTCTTGCAATAAATATGAAAGGAGGCGGTGGTTTTGAGATCTGGCAATATACCAGCAGAGTTCCCCAATCTGCCGGTTTTGAGATCCAGTTAGGCGACTATGGTTTGTTTTGCCCCCGGATAAAAACCGACAATGTGAAAGCCACATTTGAAAATTTTAAAAGCAAAAACTTAAACCTGGTAAGTGAGATAGTAAGTGACCCGGGAGGTCATCAGCATTTTTATTTGAAAGATCCGTACGGAAATATTTTCGAGGTCGGAGCAGGAATAGATTGGTTCGGAAAAGGAATACAACATACCGGCGGACCAAACGGCTGTATGATTGGAGTAAGTGACATGGACCGCTCTAAAAAATTTTATTCAGAGATTCTGGGATACAACGAGGTCATTTATGATAAAGAAGGCGTTTTTGATGACTTGAAAAATTTGCCGTCCGGAACGCAGCAATACAGGCGGGTATTGCTATCCCACAAACAGCCACGTACCGGAAGCTTTAGCAAACTATTAGGCAGCAGCACAATTGAATTAATAAAAGCCAAAGAGCGGGTTCCAAAAAAAATATTTGAGAACCGGTTCTGGGGCGACCTTGGCTTTATACACCTCTGTTTCGATGTCAATGGCATGGAAGAAATTCAAAGACAATGTAATTCTCTCGGATATCCTTTTACAGTGGATAGCGCTAACAGTTTCGACATGGGGGAAGCGGCAGGACGTTTCAGCTATGTAGAAGATCCAGATGGAACACTTATTGAATTCGTTGAAACCCATAAAATACCCATTCTAAAAAAAATAGGCTGGTACCTTAACTTAAGAAACCGCGATCCGGAAAAATCATTACCCGATTGGATGTTAAAGGCAATGGCCCTGAACCGGGTTAGCTAATTAGTCCTGATAGCTTCCACCGGATCAAGACGTGATGCCGTATAGGAAGGTATAAGACCAGAAACGACACCAATAACAGCAGATATAACGATCCCCATTACACAATTACCAAGGGACAGGCGGATCTCCATTCCGAAAACACCTTGCGCAAAGAATGTACCGATATATACGACAAGCAAACCCAAAATACCGCCGATCACACTCAAAACTACC
>JABDFG010000123.1 GCA_013286655.1 Bacteroidota bacterium | reverse complement strand
TGTGGAATCAGTGCGTCGGACAAATACATTAGTTTTCCCTCGTAAATAATCTCACTCAAAAAATCTTTCTTATCATCACTCTTCGGAAATTCAGTGGTCATCCAGCCCCGGACAAAATCAGATACCATATACTCTTTACGCATGGTCATCGTTTTGTATTTAGGGAACTGGATCATCTGGTAGATTTTATTGCTACTGCCCAGGTACATCTCCAGGTCAATCCCGATAGTTGAATCGACACGTAATACATAAAAATAAAAAGCGGACATATCTGTGACGACTCTGGGGAGCTGACGGGAGGGGAAATAATAGTTGAAATGTTGGTAAACAGAATGAATGTCCTTTTCGAGCCAGGCCAGATCGGGATATGTTTTCTGGCAATCTTTAAATGTTTCTTTCATTTCCGGATCGGAAACATACATTTCCAGATTATAACGATCGGAGGAGTCCGGTTTCCCAACCGTATTGATGACACTTTGAAAACTCTCGTAAAAACTTCCGTATTTTTTCTGTAATTGCTTTTGTAAAATATTCACATCTGTCTGTTTAGTTTTAAACAGATCCTGCTCCATCCGGTCTATCTTTATTCCTTCAACCTTAACGGCGGAAACGTCTACGTCCAGCCTGTTACCTGAACAAGCTATCAACAAGGGAATTAAAGAAACAAGCAATTCAAACCTAACTTTCATATTAAAAAAATGCTTATTATTGTTAAAATCAAATTGGTCAAAATTATAAAATTAAAGCTATGAACATACCAGTTACTTGTATCGGCAAACATTTTAAACAGCCATTTCTCGTTTTTATCGCTCTGTTGCTCAGCTCCGGTATTTTTGCGCAAGCAAAGGAAAAAAGCGTACACATTTGCCTAAAAGGCACTCCGGGTATTTACTGGCTTTCCGCCACAGCTCCTGCAATGAGTAACGGAGCAAAGTTCGGCTTTGGCTATGGGGCCAACGTTGAAATCGGCTTAACAGAGACTATCTATTTTGTAACCGGATTAGAAGTGAACGCAGCAGGTGCAAAATACAGCTCTATGGATAGCGTTTCCAATGGAAAATCGAAATTCCTGGTTTCCAGCACTGCAAACGCAAGTATTCAATACTTGCAAGTACCCCTCTTCTTTAAAATGAAAACCAAAGAAATCGGAATGATGAAATATTTTGGGCAGTTTGGCTTAGGTTCCGGCATGGTTATTAGTAATCATACTGCATGGACTGCATCCAGCTCTTTTGCTTCAGTGAGTGGAACAGATACAAAAACCGGGGATCTCAATTTAATTCGAGAAGCATTGTTAATAGGCGCAGGCGTTGAATACAATTTGAGCGGGAGTACTTCGATTATCGGAAGCTTGATGTATGATAATGGCTTTACTGGTGTGCTTGCTTCCGGAAATGGTCCTGCCGGAACACCTAATCCAACCTTTTATTCAAAAGGTATCACTTTAACAGTTGGTATTTTATTTTAAATACACCTATTCTTCACTTTATGAAGCAAGAGGAAGTTGTCATTCATATCGTGAACTGGTTAAAGCGGTATAGCGAGGAATCCAGAACGAATGGTTTTGTAATTGGTATTTCGGGTGGTATTGATTCCGCTCTCACTTCCACGCTTTGTGCAAAAACGGGTAAGGCTGTTATCTGTCTGAATATGCCGATACGTCAGCACAAAGCTGAATATGACCGTGGTCATGAACACATCGAATGGCTCAAAAAAAAATTTCCGAATGTTTCTTCCGCCGAACTTGATCTTACAAGGGCCTTTGAAAGCATAGAAGCAAGTTTCCCTAAGGAGATTCAGGACTGGTTAACGATGGCCAATACGCGTGCACGTTTACGCATGCTCAGCCTGTATGGATTTGCCTGTCATAAGAAAATGCTCGTTGCCGGCACAGGAAATAAGGTAGAGGATTTTGGTGTCGGCTTTTTTACCAAATACGGAGACGGAGGGGTGGATTTAAGTCCCATTGCGGACCTGATGAAATCGGAAGTATATTCTATGAGTAAAGAACTCGGCATTGTGCAATCGATACTTGAGGCGAAACCAACGGATGGCCTCTGGGCCGACGGACGTAGTGATGAGGACCAGATCGGAGCCACTTATGATGAACTGGAATGGGCCATGAAATTTCTGGAGAACCCAGGGGATTTCAGCAAATTATCAAAAAGAGAGGAAGTTGTTCTGGATATATATACCCGTCTGAATAAAGCCAATCAACACAAAATGCAAGCTATACCGGTTTGTTTGATTCCGAAAGAATTACGATCGCAGAGACGTTAAATCTTCCAGGTATTTCTGCCTTGCAGCAATTCATCCAGATCGCCCTTTCCTTTTGTACGAATAGCTTCCAATACCTGTTCATTTAACTGGTCTTCGTAGCTGGCTCTGTCTTCCGAATAAAACACACCGAATGGACGAGGCAGTGCATTTGGAATTCCCGGTTCATCGAAAAACCGGACAAGTATAGCGGCTTTCATCCGGTCCTTTTCAT
Source organism: Bacteroidota bacterium (assembly GCA_013286655.1). Classification (GTDB taxonomy): domain Bacteria; phylum Bacteroidota; class Bacteroidia; order JABDFU01; family JABDFU01; genus JABDFU01. The sequence continues at coordinate 166 of JABDFG010000123.1, read as the reverse complement.
CGTGTACCCACAAATCATTTACAGAATAGTCTGCTACGTTCACCACAACCGGAGTCAGACCATCGAGCTTAATCCCCATTGTATTTCCATCCCCGAACACAAGAGGCTTTCCCTGTTCAACAAAAAGCGTATTGAGCTTCTTGGTAGCTTTTTCTGTAAATACATC
>JABDFG010000122.1 GCA_013286655.1 Bacteroidota bacterium | reverse complement strand
ATAAAATCGCCCTGTTACAAAGTGCGGCAATCTGCCCCATGTTATGACTGACAAAAAGAACCGTTCTTCCTTCTCCATTACTCACCTCTTCCAGTTTTCCTAGACATTTTTTCTGAAACTCAGCATCCCCTACAGCCAAAACTTCATCAACAATCAATATCTCCGGCTCCAGATGAGCCGCGACAGCGAATGCTAAACGAACATACATTCCGGACGAATACCGTTTAACAGGAGTGTCCAGAAATTTTTCCACTTCTGAAAAAGCAACAATCTCATCGAATTTGCTTTTGATCTCTGACCTATTCATCCCCAGGATCGAACCATTCAAAAAAATATTTTCTCTGCCCGTCAACTCCGGATGAAAACCGGTACCTACTTCCAGTAAGCTTGCCACTCTTCCCTCAATCGTAATCCTGCCTTTTGTTGGCTCAACAATACGACTCAATATTTTTAATAATGTTGATTTACCCGCTCCATTTCTGCCAATAATGCCGACCCGATCGCCGCGATTAATTTCACATGAAATATCTTCTAATGCCCAAAACTTCTCCTTGGTAGTACCGTTATTTGCAAATGGATTTTGTTTAAAAACAGATTTTACTTTATCCGATATCACATCACGTAAGGCAGTATACTTCTCCTTATTCTGATGTTTCAGAACATAACTTTTGCTCAGATGCTCTACTTTTATAATGGGTTCCATTTATATAATATCAGCAAACGTTCGTTCTGTTTTACGGAAATAGATAATACCATAAGCCAATAATAATAAGCTGACCAAGACGGATAAAACAAATCCAGGCAAAAACAGCTGGGTATCCCCTCCTATTATGGCCCATCGAAAACCGTCAATGACTCCCACCATGGGATTAAGGGAATACAGATACTTAAGACCTATAGCCCAGGAGGTATTACCATAAACAACGTTACTACTGAAACCCACAGGTGAAATATATAAGCCAAATTGGACAATAAATGGAATGACGTATCGAAAATCCCTGTATTTAACATTCAATGCCGCTATAAATAAACCCGCACCCATAGACGTAACAGTTGCCAATAAAAAAAATACCGGTAACAGCATCATTCTCCAGCCAGGTATATACTGATAAAAAAAAAATAAGCCCAGCAAAATGATAAACGAGATCAAGAAATCAATTATACTGACGATAACAGAACTTGCGGGAACGATCAATCTCGGAAAATAAACTTTTGTCAACAGATTCGAGTTCGCTACCAGAGAACCGGCCGACTCGCTGAATGCATTGGAAAAAAATTGCCAGGGAAGCATTCCTGCACAGACCATGATTGCATAAGGTACTCCACCTTCTGTAGGAAAATGTCCAAGCTTATTAAACACAAGGGTAAATACTACAATGGTAATTAAAGGACGCAGCACGCTCCAAATAACCCCAAGTGCCGTTTGTTTGTACCTAACTAGCACATCCCTCCAGGATAAAAAATAAAAAAGACCTCTGTAATTCCAGAGGTCTTTCCAATAGTTAGTATTTTTTGAATTTGGTTCTATTACAATCCGATGTTTCGTCATTCAGTGAACAACTTATTTAGCAATATTCACAGCACGCGTTTCCCTTATCACCGTCACTTTAACCTGTCCGGGATACGTCATTTCCGTTTGAATTTTCTGAGCTATGTTAAAAGATAACAGTTCAGCATCCTTATCGCTCACTTTTTCGCTGCCTACAATGACCCGCAACTCACGGCCTGCCTGAATGGCGTAGGATTTTTCTACTCCCGGATAAGTAAGTGCCAGTGATTCCAGGTCCTTCAAACGTTTAATGTATTGCTCTACAACTTCTCTTCTTGCGCCAGGACGGGCGCCCGAAATGGCGTCGCAGACCTGGACGATCGGAGAAATCAAGGAAGTCATCTCCACCTCATCGTGGTGGGCTCCGATGGCATTGCATACTTCTGGTTTTTCCTTGTATTTCTCTGCCAGTTTCATTCCCAAAATGGCATGTGGCAATTCCGGCTCATCATCCGGCACTTTACCAATATCGTGCAACAAACCGGCACGCTTGGCTATTTTAGGGTTGATGCCAAGTTCGGATGCCATGATGGCACAAAGATTTGCCACTTCACGGGAGTGCTGTAATAAATTTTGCCCGTAAGAAGAACGGTATTTCATTCGTCCAACCATGCGGATCAATTCCGGATGTAACCCATGAATTCCTAAATCAATACAGGTTCGTTTGCCCGTTTCAATAATTTCTTCATCGATTTGTTTTTTAACCTTCTCGACTATTTCTTCAATACGGGCCGGATGAATACGTCCGTCTGTAACCAATTGATGTAAAGCCAAACGTGCAATTTCACGTCGGACAGGATCAAAACCTGAAAGAATAATTGCTTCCGGAGTATCGTCAACGATTATTTCGATACCGGTTGCTGCTTCCAGCGCACGGATATTTCTTCCCTCCCGACCGATAATCCTTCCCTTCATTTCATCACTCTCAATATTGAAAATCGATACGGAATTCTCAATCGCATGTTCTGTAGAAACACGCTGAATTGTCTGTATGATAATTTTCTTGGCTTCCTTATTCGCCGTCATTTTAGCTTCGTCCATAATGTCCTTAATATAAGACATCGCTTCGGTTTTAGCCTCCGCTTTTAACGACTCCACCAATTGTGTTTTTGCCTCCTCTGCTGAAAGACCGGATAAAGCTTCCAGTTGATCAAC
>JABDFG010000121.1:0-2636 GCA_013286655.1 Bacteroidota bacterium | reverse complement strand
ATTATAGAATGGATGAATGCTTACGTAAAATATCCGGCTCCGTTTACTGAATTCCAGGTTAAACTTCAGTACTTTAATTCCAGTTCAGTCAAACAAGTGTTAGATCTTCTTTTGCTACTGGAAGAAATACTAAAATCAGGACAGAAAGCAACAATTACGTGGTGGTACAATGCGGACGACGACTTAATGGAAATTAAAGGCAGAGAATTTAAAGGGATGCTGAGCGTTCCCTTTGAGTTGAAAACGTACGAATAGACCGGTCTAAAACTTCACACCCATTACAAGCATGTCGTCAATTTGTTTGTAATCACCTTTCCACTTTACAATTGCGTCTTCAATAGCTTGTTTTTGATGATCCATATCCTGTAGCTGAATGTCCAGGAGTAATTTCTTAAACATCGTTGTGTTAAATTTTTTGTTGTTAGGTCCCCCAAACTGATCCATATATCCGTCTGTAAAGAGGTATATAGACATTCCCTTCCGGATCGGGATCTGCTGATCGGTAAACTCAACTTTTCTGTGTTTTCTTGCGGCAGAATTTATTCCTCCAATTGCCTGTATATCAGGTTTAATTGAGGTCAGCAAATTATCTTTGACGATATAGATAGGATTCATAGCACCGGCGAATTCAATGATATCTTTTGTAATGTCAATTACACACAAAGACATTTCCATTCCGTCCTGGCTGTTTCTTTCATCTGCATTTTGATGCAGGGAATTAATAATACCCAGGTGCAATTGCATTAATATGGAAGATGGTCTGAGAATATGTTGTTCATTTATTATCTCATTTAACAGGGTATTCCCTATTAACGACATAAAAGCACCCGGGACGCCATGCCCGGTGCAATCGACTGCAGCAATAATTATTTTTCCTTCAATTTCCGAACACCAATAAAAGTCACCACTTACGATGTCTCTTGGTTGATAGTAAATAAATGAATCCGGTAAAAGTTTTTTAATTTCAGTTTCCTGTGGTAGTATGGATTGTTGAATATGCTTGGCATAATTAATACTATCCGTTATTTTTTGATTTTGTTCTTTGAGAATGATATTCGTTCTGTTTTTTTCTTTGTATTGTTTGTAAATTATAAACAACAGGCTGAATAGAATCAGGAGACTGCATGCGGCTAGCAGTAGCTGCATTTTTTGGAGCGAAATTTTATTTTTCTGAAGTTCAATCATTTTTTTTGCGTTGCTAAGTTCAATAACAGCAGTCTTTAGAATATATTCTCTTTCTTTTATGATCAAACTGTCCTGTCGGGTACTTGCATTCAGCTTGTCTTTTTCGATCTGCCTTTGAGCTTCCTGAATTTCAGATTCACGAAGGGCTATGTCCTTTTCATTCAGTGCTTCAATTCCTGTATGGGGAGCAAGGTTAAATTCAGAAAGTACACGGGAGATGGGCATTTTATTTTCCGTTGTGTCTTTTTCTGCCGATTCTTCTGCCGGCTGGTCATGAAAATTGTTCGGAGTCTTTTTTTGTTCTTTAAGGACGTTTTCTTTAGCTGTATTGTCGTTGGAAATATTGTCCTTGTTTCTGATAACAGCGCGCTTCATCATATAAGCCGAAATATCAGGCTCTTCACCTTTCGAAAAGAGGCCGGTCTTGATTTCAATTCTTGCAGGTTCAAAATCAATTATTTTTTTCCGCGCATCATAATACAGTCTTCCGAATGGCTGGTTGATTTGGGAGGTGTCTTTTGATTGAAAACTATTCAGAACCAATTCAGCTCTGGTAAATCGGATTCCCCGTTTGGATATTTCCGGAGGGACTGATTTCACATCTATCAGAAGCACGCTTTTTGCGTGCCCAATTTTCAGGAGTTCGATTTTGTAAATTTTACCAAGACTTAGTTTGAGCTCAAACTCTCCTTTTTTGTTTGTATAGACTGTCGTGATTGGTTTTCCACCTTCGGAAACATTCATAACTACCCTTTCCAAAGTGCCTTCCAGTATAATTTGTTTTTCTTTTTGAAATAATTTTCGGGAGGGATCATGATTATATCCCGACACCAATCCGTCTACTACTAACATTCCCTTTTCATTATGTGCTTGAGCGTAACAAAAGTTGTTAAACCCAAAAAAGAGGAATGCGATAACGCAAATGACTAATTTAGTTTTTGAACACATTTTTTCCTGCTTTAGGAGGGGTTAAACTACCTTTTTCTGTTGAATAAACCAATGGCTTGTTATAGTTTGTGGGAAAAACAGAGTTATATTTGCGTCGACAAATGCCATATGACAATTAAAAACAAGAAAAATAGGTACAGATGAAATAGTCATATTCCTTTGAATACCGACCCAAATGAATGTGACGAATGCGAGGCATTCATAAACACAAATAAAATAAGCGATGTGGATGTGCATAAATGCAAAGCATTCATAAACACAAATAAAATAAGCGATGTGGATGTGCATAAATGCAGGTGACAAAAGAAATCAAAATATATGCGCATGAAAACGATATTGAAAATTCATCTTTTGGGCTATGGTGTACTTGTCTGGATCTTATTTCCTGCTTCTGTTCTTGCAGACAGAGATCAGGTTAAAGAGTGGGTGCGTCATTCAGGAAAGCTTCGTTTTACAGAAAACAAGGGTCAGTTGGCAGATTTGCAGGAGAGTTATTCTCTGAT
>JABDFG010000120.1 GCA_013286655.1 Bacteroidota bacterium | reverse complement strand
GATCAGGGGAATGGGATATGTCTGGATGCGGCCAATAATATCTATATAACTGGCGGAACTTCTTCTGCTAATTTTCCTACTTTGAGTGGATTTCAACCTCTTTCTGGCGGTGGGGCTGACGGTTTTATTGCTAAGTTTAGTAATTCGGGAACCTTTTTGTGGTCAACCTATTATGGTGGATCTGGTAATGATGTATGTAATGCTATCAGCAGTGATGGCACCAATGTCTGGTTAACTGGTAATACCAATTCAATTGATTTTCCGGTATTGAATACTCCAGGGGCTTATAATCAAATGGCATTAGCCGGCGCTGAGAATGCATTTATTTTGGAATTCAATTCAAACGGTAATCGAATCTGGTCGACGTATTATGGAGGAAGTAAGTCTGATGAAGGGACGTCTATCGCCTGCGATGAAACGAATGTATGGGTGACAGGATCAACCATATCGTCAGACTTTCCCATTCAGAATCTGGCGGGAGCCTATAATCAGGATTCCTTGGGGAATGCTTTTATTTTGGAGTTTAACAAAATTACTGATGGAATAATATGGGCTAGTTATTTTGCAGGATCGGATATTTGGAGTGGGGAGGGGGCCAATTATGTCAGCAGCGACGGCGTAAATGTTTGGGTAACCGGGACTCTGAGATTTCCAGGAATTAATTTTCCTTTCTTAAATCCTGGAGGAAGTACCTACTTTCAGAAAGGGATTGACTTAGGAGGGAGTAGCCCTTTCATTTTGAAATTTGACTGTAATACAAGTGCTCTGGAATGGGCTACTTGTATTGGTTCTGGGGGAGGGCCTATAAATAACAGCTTTGGGAATTCAATACAAAGCGATGGAACAAATGTATGGCTGACAGGAATTACTATGGATGGGAGCTTTCCTGTACTTGACCCAGGATCAGGAGCATATTTTCAGGGAACAGATAATTATACTAGAGTTGATGCTTTCATTTTGAAATTTACTACTTCAGGAATACTTAAATGGGGCACTTATTATGGTAATAATGACCCTATATACGGCCCTGGATACTGCGGTGCTGGAATAGCTACAAACGGTAAAGTTATATTTGTTACGGGATGTTTTTCAGGCGGTGTAGGTTCCCTTAATTCAGGCAGTAACACAGATCCTTTCATCACCATGTTTTCTAACAATACCAATGCAACTGGGCTTGTCTGGCCCGGTGATGCAGATGAAAACGGAATCGCCAATAATTATGACATGCTGGCCCTGGGACTTGGTTACGGTAATACCGGGGCGGCAAGGAACGGGGCAACGATTAACTGGGTCGGTCAGGCAGCACCTAATTGGACGCAAAGTTTAGCGGGTCTTGCTGTCAATGATAAATTCGCGGATTGCAATGGAGATGGAATAGTTGATTTTCACGACACATCAGCCATTGTTCAGAATTACGGCCTTATGCATTCTTTGAGGCTAAAGCAAACAAATAATGTAAACGGATCGCCTGATTTGTATTTTACTATTCCGGTGGATACTTCTCTGGCTGGTTCTACTATTCAGGTGCCTGTTGGTCTCGGCACAAATAATAATCCGGTAAATGGTATTTACGGAATTGCCTTTAGTATTAATTACGATCCGAATATTGTAGATACTTCGAAACTTACCTGGTCAATGAATCCTTCCTGGTTGGGAGCGAATGGAAGTAATTTGCTATACATCACCAAAAATTTCGGTTCACAAGGCCAATTGGATGTGGGGATAACGCGTATTGATCAGCAGAATATTTCGGGGGCTGGAACAATCGGAGTACTTGGCATAACAATGAAGGACGATATTCGCTTGAGAATGGCTGGAAATTATTATGCAACGCTTAATCTTTCTGCAGAGAATTTAGAAGTTATCAATAATCAGGATTCGGTTGTTCCAATTAACGTAGTCCCCAATTCACTTGTGATAGGGCAAACATTATCCGGGATGAACAACCTGATATTGTCTACAGGTATTAAGATTTATCCTAATCCCACTTCAGGTTCGTTTACAGTTGACCTGAATCAGAATGTTGTAAAAGAAATGGATTTGTATACTATTATTGGTGAAAAGATCTGGCAGCAGAATTCAGGCTTCTCCGATAGAACCATGATTGATACACAGAATCTGGCTGCCGGCACTTATTATTTGTCTGTTCTGACAAATATGGGTAAGGTCGTAAAGCAGGTAAATGTATTAAGGTAAAAGAGCAAATTAGTAGTGACATTTAAATTGTGTTAAAAGCGAGAGCTCATGGTCTATGAGGAGCTCTTTCTTTTTATTAAAGAGTTTATTCAAGTGGTCGATTCAAAAACATAAAATATTGTCAACTTTGAAATCTTGATTTTGAATAGAAACTTTTGCCTTCTAAATTTTTCTGTCTGATAAACAAAGCTGTAGTTATCCTTTGGCCACATAGCTATCTGGCCCGGAATTACGGTGATCACCTTGCAAAAGGTATAAATGCACGATTTTATGATCTTTATAGTAAAAGCCGATCATCCCAAAAATAGTCTTCCTGAAAAACTAATTTCACCTTAGAGGATTTGAATTCCGGATGTTTTGTATTAACGATGTAGTTAAATTCTTTTGGTATTACAGCCGAGGGAACTTTTAAGACTAGTGTTTCATTTTTGATATACCAGTCCGAACCTAGTGTTTGCAAATGATTATAAAACTTTATTCCACGCCATCCTTTAGGTAATTCCTTTTCAAGAATGGTCTTAACCAAATCAGGATCATCCGTA
>JABDFG010000119.1:198-3051 GCA_013286655.1 Bacteroidota bacterium | reverse complement strand
AACAAAAGAACCGAGACTGTTTGTTTTAATAATTTCATGATATTGGTTTTACGTTGTTTTTATTAATAAAATTGACTGATCAGAGCAGATCGGTTAAGACCCTTAAACGTGAACTGCAGTTATAACTTTAAACAGAACCATCACCATGTGAATTATAGCCTTGTCCACCGGTTACTATGAACAATACAATAATAAGTACAAGAAGTAATCCGATAAGTATCCATCTCACCGGATGTGCTCTGAATGACCAATCTGAACCACCACGTCTTGGGTTTTTTTGAAATTTAGCTTCCAAACGGCATTTAGATTCTTTCATTTCTTGTTTTAATTTGGAGTCGACATTTTCCTGCTTTATATCACGATTTATGATTTTATTTTCAACAGGCTTTGTTACGGTATTTTTTGCTGTTAAATCAGCGAATGTTGGCGAAGTATTTTCTCTCACATCGGTTTTACCTGCTTGTCCTTCGATCCTTATTGTTGCATTTTCAGGAATTTTATTGATGGTTTGACTTTGTTTGCTCTGTGCAGTATTTATATTCAAAATATCATTTTTATGGTTCCATTCTATGTGATAGCCTGATGTATACACTCGCTTTTCCATAGAGCATGACGCAAGTGCTACAATTAATGCAATTGGTAAAAATAGTAGTAAGTTACTTTTTTTCATGGTTTTTGGTTTTAGTTTATTTTTCAGCGGCCAAAATTATAGCTTAAATGCCATAAAATCAAATAAAAAATTGATACGTTAATTTTAAGAGCGGTATGGTAAGAAAAATATCAAAAGAAATAACTGACGCTCCCCTTTATTAGCCGCGGCGCACCTGGAGTAAAACAAAGGTCATCGAAGCCTCCGATAGGTTCTCCTTTAAGCCTGGTCGTGGTGTCAAATTCCGCTTCGTTCCAATCCACATTGAGCACATTTTCAATCGTGATCCCAAACTCGTATTTTTTTACCCGGTATTTTACAACTGCATCTACCAGGAAATAGCCCAATGCGACAACGGAATTATCATTGTTTGCCGGCCGGTCATCAATGTACCGGTAACGCAGACTGCCACTGAAACCTTTGTTTTTTATCGTTAGTCCGGCTACGCTTGTCAAAGTCGGAGCCAAGAGAATATAGTTCTGCCCATTGGGAAGCTCCGTATACCTGCCATGACTGTAATTGAGGTCCAGGTCGAAGTACAGCATTCTGCTCAGCTGATAACGTACCGACAAATCTGCTCCCAGTCTTTGTGTAGGACCATTGATGACATCCGAGGGTATATCCTGGTCATACGTTAATTCATTTTTCAGGTGTACCCCCCAGAGTACCCCATTTATCAGCATGTTTTTGAATGGCTTAAATGTGGTTCCGATCTCATAGCCAAGTGCTGTGGGCAGCGGATTTACGGCTGGATTCACCACAACTGCTCTGGCATCGTTGGAATGAAATCCATAGCCCGCACGGATAAAAAACTGCACATTCGGCTTCCAGGATCATACCTTTCGCTTTCTCATAATATTTTATCGCTTCCGCATAATTTTGCTTGGCCTTTTCAATTCTTCCCAAACCTGCAATTGCAAAAGCATAATCCGGACGCTCCTCGAGAGCAATTGCATATTGCATTTGAGCACTGTCTAATTTACCAGAATACTCATATAAATGGGCAAGTATCATCCGGGCCCATTCGGTCTGTTCAAGACCCGGGTAACCCGCAGATACAGCTAATTTCATTGCCTGAATAGCTCCCGGCATGTCCCCATATATTTCGCGTAAGTAAGAAACACGGGAATACGAGCGTATATCAGGGCGGGTAGCAACCATTTTATCAGCCATGTTAACAGCCTCCTGATAATTTCCCAATTCAACATTCCCATCACAAAGAATTCCATAGATAAACGCATTGTAGGGATTCAGCGGAGCGGCTTGTTTACCTATTTCCAGGCCTTCCGCAAAATGGTGTTGGGAAAGCAAAACAACGGCTTTAAGCGTAAGTGCATCGAAATTATTCGGTTCTTTTTTTAAAACGGCATCTACTAAGGATATTGGACAGACCTTAAATACCATCAATAGCATGGACATGCTGATGCGGCCGGTCAGTACGGCTCAGGACCTGATGCGCCTGGTACCGGGTTTATTTCTGGCGCAACACCAGGGAGGAGGGAAGGCAGAACAAATATTTTTAAGAGGTTTTGACGCCGATCACGGAACTGACTTCGCTGTTTTTTGGGATGGAATACCGGTTAACATGCCTTCCCATGCGCATGGTCAGGGCTATGCCGATTCCCATTTTATGATCCCCGAAACCATTGATCAGCTGGATGTATACAAGGGCACCTATACTACCCGCTTTGGGGATTTCGCAACGGCAGGAGCTGCCAGTTTTACTACAAAAAATTATGTGGATAATTTGTTTAAAGTAGAATACGGAAGCTATGGCTATTACAGAGCAATGGCTTTATTGAATCTGCTGGGAAAAGATCAGCATCTTTTATCCAAGTACAAAGAAAGCGCCTATATCGGTATCGAACAAGCCTACAATGCAGCGTCTTATTTTGTTCACCCCCAGGATTATAACCGATTCAGTGTATTCGGAAAATACAACGGACAATTATCTCAAAGAAGCACACTCACAGTGGAAGGCTCTTATTTTAATACTACCTGGAACGGTTCGGGTCAGATACCAACCAGAGCTGTCACAGAGGGTTTGATCTCTCGTTGGGGAGCGCTCGACCCCAGCGAGGGAGGACAAACCGACCGGACCAATGCAAACGTATTATTGAAAACTTATTTAGACAATGGGGCTATCCTGAAGAATCAGGTTTATTACTCCTATTACCAGCTGAATTTATTTACCGATTTTACAT
>JABDFG010000119.1:0-188 GCA_013286655.1 Bacteroidota bacterium | reverse complement strand
AATCTGAAAACCACCGTCGGACTGAGCACCAGGATCGATGCCGGTCAGATTTCCCTGAGACACCAGGAGGAAAGAATTGTTTTAGATACGGTGACCATGGGAAATTTATACGAGCAGAATGCAGCACTTTACCTGGATGAGACGTATTCAGTTAACAAAAATTTTTATATCAATACAGGAGTCCGGGC
>JABDFG010000118.1 GCA_013286655.1 Bacteroidota bacterium | reverse complement strand
AACCAAAGGATTTGGATTCATCAAAGTTCACGGAACAAACGTAGAATTATTTGTTCACGTGTCAGGATTGAAAGATGAAATTCGTCAAAATGACGAAGTCGTATTTGAAGTCCAAGAAGGTAAAAAAGGATTAAATGCTGTTAACGTAAGATTAGCATAATTATATTCACGTATAATTTACCTGGAAAGCCCTCCCGATCATCGGGGGGGGGCTTTTTTCATGCAAAGTTTGCAGGTTTAAGCTCCCGGGTATACCTATCTTTTTCCTATCTTTACTTCCTTTTAAACCAGGAATATGAACATTGTAAAAGAAAACGTTGATGAACTGAACGCAGTTCTGAAAGTGAAGGTTAGTCCCGAGGATTATAAATCCAAAGTGGAGACGGCGATTAAGGAGACATCCAAAAAAGCAGCCATGCCGGGGTTCCGGCCAGGCAAGGTTCCTTCCGGTCTTGTAAGGAAAATGTATGGAAAATCAATTCTGGTGGATGAGATCAATAAAGTATTGAACGATACCATTCATAAATACATCAACGAAAACAAAATCGAGATACTTGGAAATCCCTTACCTAAAATAGAGTCGGATAAGCACATTGATTGGGACAATCAGCAGGAGTTTGAATTTTTGTATGATCTGGGTTTGGCTCCGCAGGTAAAAGTCGAAATTTTAAAAAGCGATAAAGTGCCTTATCACACGATCAGAATTGATGAGGCGATGATCGATAAATATGTGGAAGAAGTAAGCAAACGTTATGGCAAGATAGTCCCTCAGGAGGTTGCTCAGGCGAATGACATGTTGTTTGGTGATATTGTAGAGCTGGACTCCAGCAATCAGATTCTTCCGGGCGGAATATTTCGCTCCTCCTCCCTGTTTCTGGAAAAATACAGGGATAAGGAAGCGGCAAAGCCTTTGATTGGTCTTAAAAAGGACGATAAAGCGATTCTGGACATTGTTAAATTGATAGATAATATCGCTGACCGGGCAGCCTTGTTGGGTATTGAGCGGGACGCGGCGGAAAAAGTAAGTGCGCAATTTCAGTTCACCGTTAAAAATATTTCCCGTCTTCAGCCGTCTGAATTAACAGAAGAGTTATTTGAAAAGGTTTACGGAAAAGATCAGGTTAAAACCATTGAAGAGTTTCGTGCACATATTAAAGAGGAATTAGTGCGTATGTATGAAGCTGAAAGTGAACGAAAATTTTATGCAGATGCAGTCGAAGTAATTAAGAAAAAGGTATCCATAAAGCTTCCGGATGAGTTTTTGAAACGCTGGCTGGTAGCCGCCAACGATAAGCCGGTAACATATGAGCAGGTGAATGCTGAATACGATCGCTATGCGGATACCTTGAAGTGGCAGTTGGTGGAAAATAAACTGATTAAGGACAATGAAATTAAAGTAAGCTCAGAAGACGCTGCTGCACATATCCGTAAACTGATCAGCGAACAATATAAGCGGTATAATAAGCAGGATATTGGCGAAGAAGAATTGGAAGAAAGTGTTAAAAGGATCCTGGCGAACGAAGAAGAAACCAAGCGTGTATTTGATCAATTGTATGGAAATAAAATAGTAGAGCTTTTTAAAAATAAATTTTCACTGGAAGCAAAGGAAGTTTCCTTCGAAGAATTTTCGAAAATACAAACAGTATAAAACCAACGCCAATTATGTTTCCCAAAGACGAATTCAAAAAATATGCTGTAAAGCATTTAGGCATTAGCAGTTCAACGCTGCACAATTACATGTCCGTTCATGACGATTATATTTCACCAACCGTTATTGAGGAGCGCCAGTTAAATGTAGCTTCCATGGACATCTTCTCGCGTTTAATGATGGACCGTATCATTTTCATGGGAACGGGAATTAATGATTATGTCTCCAACATTATCATGGGGCAATTGTTATTTCTTGAGTCGGTTGATTCAAAAAAAGACATACAGATTTACATTAACTCTCCCGGAGGTTCCGTTTATGCCGGGCTTGGTATTTATGATACGATGCAATACATTGCTCCTGATGTAGCGACGATCTGTGTTGGTATGGCAGCTTCTATGGGAGCTGTATTGATGTGTGCCGGAGAAAAAGGAAAGCGTACCAGTTTAAAACATTCGCGCGTAATGATCCACCAACCATTAGGGGGAGCAGAAGGACAAGCTTCCGATATTGAAATTACAGCCCGCGAAATTCAAAAACTTAAAAAAGAGTTATACGAGATCATCGCTAAACATTCTAACCAGGATTATGAGAAAGTTTACAAAGATTCGGACCGTGACTATTGGATGACTGCCCAGGAAGCGAAGGATTACGGCATGATTGATGAAATTTTAGAAAGAACAGGGAAATAGTAGGGAATTAGTGAATAGCGAATAGTTAATAGGGAGAACGCAACGTAAATGAATAGTTTGAAAAGTATACAACACCATCCCTTATTGGCTATTCGCTAACTTGTAATAGACTAACGACAAAACAAAATGGCGGAGCCGAAAGAACCTAAAGGTGGAGTGAAATGTTCGTTTTGCGAACGGGATAAACAGGATACTTCCGTACTGATAGCAGGTAAGCGCGGTCATATATGTGACCGCTGTATAGAGCAGGCTTTACAGTTAGTTAAGGAAGAACTGAATGAACGTAACAGCAATTCTTTATACAAAGCCATTAACCTGTTAAAACCGGCTGAAATTAAAAAACACCTGGATGATTATGTAATAGGGCAGGAGGATGCGAAAAAAGTTTTGTCAGTTGCCGTATACAACCATTATAAACGGGTCACTCAAAAAACAGGAAAACCTGAAGAAGAGGTTGAGATTGAAAAGTCAAATGTGATCATGGTGGGTGAAACAGGCACGGGTAAAACCTTGTTGGCGCGTACCATAGCGAGAATTATCAATGTCCCCTTTTGTATGGCGGATGCGACCGTCCTAACGGAAGCAGGTTATGTAGGAGAAGACGTAGAAAGCATTTTAACCCGTTTACTGCAGGCGGCGGATTATGATGTAATGGCGGCAGAGCGGGGTATTGTTTTTATTGACGAAATCGATAAGATTTCCCGTAAGAGTGATAATCCTTCGATCACACGTGATGTATCGGGAGAAGGAGTACAACAGGGCTTGTTGAAGCTTTTGGAAGGTTCTTGAT
>JABDFG010000117.1 GCA_013286655.1 Bacteroidota bacterium | reverse complement strand
AAGATCCACGGAGTTTTTACTTCTTTATAAAGCCTATCAATAGATCCAAACATTCCTCGCCTTTGATCGGGGTTTTGAATAAATAAAACAGGGTTTTCTAATCCGAGTTCTTCAAACCGCTCCAAGTATTTAAAATCATCAAAAGGAAAAAGACCTGAATCTTCATGTATAATTAGCTGGGTTATTGGATAAGTATTGTATTTAAAAAAGCTGTGAAGCGTTCTAAAAAGAAGATCGAATCTGCCGCAGGAAGTTATTGTTACTGTGATGTTCTCTTTCATAGTTTTGTGCGTATATCAATTTCAAGTTTGGCCATGTTAATAAGTGTCTGTGCCGAATTAGCCACCACCTTTGCCTGGTGCACATAATCCCTATTAGCTTTCACCTTTTCGATGTTCTCCATAAGTATGTCTTTGAGTTTAATTGTGATATCCGGAGTAATTGTTTTTAAGGCCGGAAGCTTTTGCTCCATTATAACTGTGGGATGATTCTCATCTGGCAGGATTTCGAAATCCTTTAAGAAAAGATCAATGTCATAGACGGTTGTTTCCAGCCATTCTTTCTGATCTGTTACAATGGTTACTTTGTCCTTGTCAATTTTAAACGTGTGAAAGATAAGGTTCTGGCCTTCTGTATGTTTTACAGTGTGGCCCATGAATGATTTAAGCTTTTCGATTTTCTTGTGCATGGTTGATTTGTTTGTTAAGGTTTATAAGTTCTCTTTTTGCATTTATTAATTCTGGATGTTTTAAGTATTCTTTCTGCAGCTCTTTATCGTATTTGCCTTTTGCACCCTTTACATGTGCCATTGTTTTGGCAATAAACCCAGGCTTTTGTCTGGTTTCATCAGCGTGGTTCTGCCGAGATATTGTCCGGATGTTTTTTAAGGTTACATTCATGGTATCTCCATCGTCAAAAATTAGAATATAGCCTTTGGGCGTTGGTCCATTTTTATTTTCCCAACGGTATACATGAAGCATCTCCCATTTGCTTTCACTTATTCTGATCCATTTGTATTTTCTGCCAGATGAATCTTTTCGAATAGTAATTATGCCATCCCGCTTGGTATTATGCGGCTTATTTCCTCTTTTGAAACACCCTCTATTTGCCTTCATAACTCCTTTTGTTCCTGTATTCCAGGGTTTGTGTCCTGACTTAAAATGAGTTTTTGATCCAACTGTATTTCCTTTAATGAGCCATCCTGAGAGTGGAGAATCCAAAAAAGATTTTGATTTTTTTAATTTTAAAATGTTAGCCCTACCATAAATTGAATGCAGGGATCTTTGCATGCGCTTTGCTATATCAAATGATCTGCTATCAGGATAAAGCTTTTTTAGAAGGGAATCGTCTTGTTTTGTCCACAATTTTCTAGGCATGGCTTTAATTTTTAAAAGGGTTGATCTTCTTTTGTTGAAAGGCTCATTTGCACCTGGCCGGATGATTTTATCATGGTGATGTCTTCCTGATCTTCGGATGAAAAGGACAGATTTTTTATCTCTTCCGGAAGAAGGAAGTTCTCACGTAAGAATAAATAAGGCCTCCCGTTATCGGCCACCATCACCCTCATGCGTGAAGTATTTCCGTTTTCAATAACACGCGTCTCCCAACGTGGAAAACTATGCCTTTTAGTTTTGTATTTTTTTGTGACCTTATCCATGTCTGCATCCTTATTGGCTATATGCAGATCAGCAATTGATTTGTATTCTATACCCATATATTCAAAATCATGATACATCTCCAATTTAAGGTCTTCCTTTAATACGCGCTCTAAATAATTGGCCTCGTATTTTTTGGTAAGTAGGTTCTCCTGGATGGCGTTACGTGTCATCATAATATTATCTACTCCGTGATCAAAGAACATATCCCGGACTTTCTGACGGATTTCTTTTTCAACAGTCGATCGTGAAAAGGCAACAACTTTGGAAAGAGCATCCGTTTTAATAAGATCCGGATGAAACCAGGCACGGTGTTCGTTGGTTGTTTTTATTTTGCGCTGATTTAGGTAGTTCAGGAAGTAGGGGATTTCATCTTTCATTTCCTGCAGCATGTGAATGTTAAGCTCAGCGTCAACAATACGAGGAATTTTCCTCACCCAATAGCGTACATCATCATCAGAGGCATAAATAAAGTTTTCCTCATTGTTGGTCATAAAAAGAAACTTTCCGAAGAAATCAAGCTCCACATGATCCTTGCCCTTTGCATTCATGAGCACCTTGGATGCTGTGGAAAGTGATTTTACTTTTTCTACTACTACCTGCTTATCGATCTTAGCCTCATCACAGACAATAATTAGTTTACCTGCCCAGGAGGCATTAAAGTCAGATGCCAACTCCGCATTACCAACAATGGCCACGTTAGCTGTGAAAATCATTTTAAGAAGCGTTGCAAAGGTGGTTTTACCAGTTCCCTGCTCGCGAGAAACAAGGCAGAGAATAGGTAAAATTTGCGTTGGCTTTTGGTGCAAAAGGGTAATATAGTCCAGCCCAAGGTCAAGACCGGTATAAGTAAAATGTTCCTTTGTTTTTGGGTTTTTCCACTGAATTGTTTCTTCCCCGAAAATGTGTTTTAGAAATTTTAATGTTACCGGGCATTCGCCTTCAGATGGCTCATGTTCGAAGGGCGCATACATGTTAAAACAAAAGTTAGGTGTCAGTTGGTAGGTTAAATGATCCGGAAGGTTGCAAAACGCTTTGTATTTTATTATCTGTGATGCAAATGTTTTACCATAATCGTCCGTGATTGTGCTTTTTTGACGCCGGTGAAAATATCGTTCGAGCTCCTTGTATTTATTGGGTATTTCAACAAACTCGTAATACTGATCACCTACACGCATGTAATTTTTAACGTCGGCGTGTATGATCATTTTTGCCTCTGACTTTTCGATATCCCATTTGTATTTGGTCCCGTTAAATACAAACTCCTTCTCCTTGAGCGTAGGATACTTTAACGCGTGGTGTTCAATAAATACATTTGGATTGGATAGGTGGAAATAGGAACGGATCTTGCTAAGGCCAAAAGTGATATCTTCTTTAAAAAAATACTTTCCCGGCTTTCCAAATATGTTAAAGTCGGATATCACTTCCTCTTCACGACCCTTGAAAGCGATCAGAAGATCATCCAGGCCTTTAGGATTTC
>JABDFG010000116.1 GCA_013286655.1 Bacteroidota bacterium | reverse complement strand
TGTTTATATTTAATCGCGAAATCGTATCTTTGAAAAAAAAGCTTTTTAACCCATGAAAGTAGCAGTGGTTGGTGCAACGGGCCTGGTAGGTACGATGATGTTGCGCGTTTTAGAAGAACGAAATTTTCCAATAACAGAATTGATCCTGGTGGCATCCGAAAAGTCCGTTGGTAAAGAAATTATCTACAAAAACAAGGGTTATAAAGTTGTTAGTGCGGAAGAGGCCATTGCAAAAAAACCGGCCATCGCTTTATTTTCTGCGGGAGGTGCTACTTCACTGGAACTGGCGCCAAAATTCGCTGCTGCCGGTATCACGGTAATTGATAATTCATCTGCCTGGCGCATGGACAAAACAAAGAAATTAATTGTTCCGGAAATAAATGCGCAGGAGCTAAGCAAAGAGGATAAGATCATTGCCAATCCAAATTGCTCTACGATACAAATGGTAGTGGCTTTAAATCCCTTGCATAAAAAATATACGGTTAAACGCATTGTTGTTTCAACGTATCAGTCGGTAACCGGAACGGGCAAAAAAGCTGTTGATCAGCTGATGAACGAACGGAAGGGTGTAAAGGCGGAAATGGCTTATGCCTATCCGATTGATCTGAATGTGATCCCTCATATCTATGTATTCCTGGATAATGGATATACCAAAGAGGAGATGAAAATGGTGAATGAAACAAAAAAAATAATGGGTGATTCTACCATACAGGTTACTGCTACAGCTGTACGCATACCTGTCATGGGAGGTCACAGCGAATCGGTGAACGTGGAATTTGCGAAAGATTATACCCTGGAAGATGTTCGTTCCCTGCTTTCCAATTCTCCCGGAATTATTGTGACAGATGATGTAAAAAATCTGAAATATCCTATGCCGAAAGATGCTCATAACCGCGACGAAGTTTTTGTGGGTCGTTTACGCAGGGATGAAACTCAGGCCAATACATTAAATATGTGGATCGTTTCTGATAATTTGCGCAAAGGGGCCGCAACGAATGCGGTACAGATTGCCGAATATCTCGTAAAGAGTAAACTGATCAGCGAATAATTTTATAGTTTCTGTATTCGCCCAACCTCCATCCGGTAGTTTTTTCAATGTAATGCAAGATTTTTAATTTCAGAGATTGTTTTTTTTGAGTGGGATCAAAGGAGAAGTTCCAGTTCTTCTTCCGGATGCGATCCTGCATAGTAACCGGATGTGATCCTGTAAAAGACGCAAGGGAGTCGATCTGCGAATAATCAAATTCATTTGTTCTGGGTACGTTTTTTTCTATCCATTCTTCATCGTGCCATAGACGGTTAAAGTTTTCTTGTTTGGCTTGCTGAAATTTGGGAGGTTTTACCCAGCCGTAATGATAAACAAAGGCATCGACCGGCTTGACGGCCAGCTTCTCCCCGTTTTTACGAAAACCCTGTGCATCCTTATATGAACGAATGCTTTTGTCATTCCGAATGATCCGGATTTCTTTGCGGTACCATTTACGGGAATCCCCTATGTAATCATAGGAACCATAGAAGTGCAGGTAATTGAATACTAAACCGTCCACGTTTTTATCTGCTTTCCATTTTAACATCGCTTCTTTAATCGCCGGCAAATATTTTTCGTGAATGCATTCATCGGCTTGCAGGTAAAAGCGCCAATCACTTTCGCCTGAAACGGCCGCCATTGCTTTGTCTGTTTCCACCGCCAGCACCTGTCCTCCTGCACGAAGCCGCTCATCCCAGACAGTATCAATGATTTTAATTTTGGGAGAGTTGATACCTTCGATGAGCTGTTTCGTATTATCTTCTGAATTTCCGAGAGCCACAATAAATTCATCACAGAGCGGTAAAATAGAGGTAATTGCTTCCACGACAGGGTAATCGTATTTGATAGCATTCCGAATAAACGTGAAACCGGAAACCTTCATAAGCTCATCTCCCCGTATAGTTAGCAGGGGAAATTTTTTTTAATTCCTTTTTCAAAACCTCACTTATTTTCAAAGTATCAATAAACCTGGAGATACTTTCCCTGGTGATTTGACCGTGGGTACGGGTCAGTTCTTTCAGGGCTTCGTAGGGTTGAGGGTACGCTTCTCTGCGCAAAATGGTTTGGATGGCTTCCGCAACAACAGCCCAGTTATTTTCCAAATCGGCCTGGATGCTTGCAGGATTCAGAATAATTTTATCAAGTCCTTTTAATAAGGATTTATAGGCTACGAGCGAATGGGCGAACGGTACCCCTATATTTCTTAAAACGGTGGAATCGGTCAGATCCCGCTGAAGCCGGGAGATTGGCAACTTGGCTGATAAATGTTGAAAAATGGCATTGCCTATTCCCAGATTACCTTCTGAATTTTCAAAATCGATTGGGTTAACTTTATGCGGCATGGCGGAAGATCCGATTTCTCCTTTTTTGATGGTTTGCTTGAAATAGTCCATGGAAATGTATTGCCACATATCCCTGTTCAAATCAATTAAAATGGTATTGATGCGGCTCAAGGCGTCGAATTGAGCCGCCAGGTGATCGTAATGATCGATCTGCGTGGTATACTGAGAGCGGTTCAGTCCAAGTGTTGTATTCACAAAGTTGTTGGCAAATTTCACCCAGTCCGTTTTGGGATAAGCGACATGGTGCGCATTAAAATTACCGGTAGCGCCGCCAAATTTTGCACTGTGGGGTATGTCCACGAGTTGTCCAACCTGCCCTAACAGGCGTTCAACGAATACCATCATTTCCTTTCCAAGCCGGGTCGGAGAAGCGGGTTGTCCATGTGTACGCGCCAACATGGGGATGGCAGCCCATTGTTCGGATAAATGGGAAAGTTTATTAATGACCAGTGTAAGGACCGGCAATAGTTCTTTTGCCAAGGCTTCTTTCCATAACAAAGGGATAGCCGTATTATTAATGTCCTGGGAAGTAAGCCCGAAATGAATAAACTCAATCGATGTCCCTAGTTTAAAAGCGTCGATTTTTTTCTTTAAAAAATATTCGACTGCTTTTACATCGTGGTTGGTTGTTTTTTCAATTTCCTTGATGCTTTGGGCATCGGCAATGCTAAAGTTCTGATAGATAGCTCGCAGCCTGGGGAAGATCTTTTTAGGAACTCCTTTCAGCTGCGGCAAAGGCAACTCGCACAAAGCGATAAAATATTCTACTTCCACCTGTACCCGGTATTTCATTAGTGCGGATT
>JABDFG010000115.1:2607-3244 GCA_013286655.1 Bacteroidota bacterium | reverse complement strand
ATTGGTAGAGCTGGTCAATGCATTCAAGGCCAAACAAATGAAAGGATACGGGAAAGCGGCGCTTGTACTTGTTATTGCGGGTATACTGGCTATTGGCAGTAATGCAGGAAGTTTATTAACAACGTACCAATATGGGAAATATTCCACCCGCAGCCGCTCTGAACTCACTTTTAATAAGGAAAACAAAACGAGTGGACTGGATAAGGACTATGCGACTCAATGGAGCTACGGAAAAGGAGAGACAATGACCTTGATGATCCCCGATTTTAAGGGAGGAGGCTCAGGTGCAATTGGTGGAGAAAATAAGGAAGCATTAAAAGAGGTTGATAATCAGTTTAAAGAATATATTGGGAAATCAGACGAATATTGGGGTGATCAGCCTTTTACATCTGGGCCAGTGTATGCGGGTGCCATTGTCATTTTTCTGTTTGTACTGGGTTTATTTATTGTGGAAGGTCCACTCAAACAAACATTGGTTATTGCTACGATCGTATCAATCCTGCTTTCCTGGGGTAAAAACATGATGTGGCTCAGCGATCTGTTCCTGGATTATTTCCCTGGTTACAATAAGTTCAGAGCAGTATCGATGATTCTTGTTGTAGCAGAATTTACGATTCCGCTTCTTGCAGTTTTAGCA
>JABDFG010000115.1:1664-2597 GCA_013286655.1 Bacteroidota bacterium | reverse complement strand
TCGATAAACTTTTGAAAACAAAAAAAGCACTGGATGAACAACTAAAATTACCACTACTGAACAAACCTGCAACAGTGAGAATCGCGTTCTTTCTTTCTTTTGGCCTCACGGCGGGACTTGCTTTACTCTATTACCTGGTTCCTGGGGCATTGACCAGTTTTTTTAAGGCGGACGAATACGATAGCATCTACAAACAAATTACACAAGGTGGAAATACTCCTGCGGTGGCTCAGTCTTTTTTGGATAACCTGGAATTGGCACGTAGGACTATTTTTAAGGCGGATGTCATTCGGAGTTTCTTTTTAATCGCTTTGACCGCGGGTGTTTTGTGGATGTTTTTCAAAACAAAAGTTGAGCGTATCTACATTGTGCTTACGCTTGCTTTTTTTATACTGGTGGACATGTGGAGCGTTGATAAGCGCTATGTGAACAATGATAGTTTTATTCCTAAGGCAAAAGCTTTGGTCCCCTATCAGAAATCACCCGCGGATGCAAAAATACTGGAAGACAAGGATCCTGATTACCGGGTATTGAACATTGCGGTAAGCACCTTTAATGATGCCAGTACTTCTTATTGGCATAAATCAATTGGCGGATATCATGGAGCCAAAATGAAACGTTACCAGGAACTGATTGATTTTCAGATCGACAAAAGTATCCAGGCGATTACCGGAACATTAAAAGAGCGTCCAAGCGATGCCGCTATACAGGCTACCTTGGCTGGATTGCCCGTATTGAATATGTTGAACACGCGTTATATTATCTACAATCCCGATGCGGTTCCTTTGCAAAACCGTTTCGCATCCGGGAATGCCTGGTTTGTAAATAAAATTAAACTGGTCCCAAATGCAGATTCAGAGATCACTGCATTGAGCAATTTTAACCCACGTTCAACGGCAATTGTAGACGAGCGTTTCAGATCGGGGCTAAAAG
>JABDFG010000115.1:0-1654 GCA_013286655.1 Bacteroidota bacterium | reverse complement strand
CGGTCAAAGCGATTAAAAAGAAACTCCGAATGACATCCGCAAGTATAAAGCTGAGTTCCTATAAGGCAAATGAATTGAGATATGTTTCGAATTCCTCAACTGAACAATTGGCGGTATTTTCCGAAATCTATTACAAGGACGGCTGGAATGCTTATATAGACAGTATACCTGCTCCGCATATCCGGGTTGATTATGTTCTGAGGGCCATGCAGATCCCCGCTGGTAAGCATATCATTGTTTATAAGTTTGAACCTGAGGTATATAAAATGGGTGAACGGATATCTTATGCAATGTCTGCGCTTCTGCTTATTTCTGTTATAATTTCAGCAGGCGTGGAGATTGGAAAAAAAATCAAAAAATCCGAATAAATGCAAAAAAAAATTCTGATCGTTGTAGGAACCCGCCCGAATATTATAAAGGTCACCCAATTTAAAAAAGTAGCGAGGCGTCTTCATCCCTCTCTTGAAATAAAAATTGTCCATACCGGGCAGCATTCCAATGATAAAATGTCGACTGTTTTTTTTCAGGAACTGGATGTGCACCCCGATATATTTATTCGTCTGAATGCGACAACTGCACTTTCCCAGGTAGGAGAGATTATTGCCCGTATGGAAGAAGTGATCAATACGGAGCAACCCGATTTGTTGCTGGTAGTTGGGGATGTGAATTCGACGCTTGCTGCGGCTATTACGGCGAACCGTTTATCTGTAAAACTGACGCACATAGAAAGTGGACTCCGGAGTCATGACAGGACTATGCCGGAGGAAATTAACAGGATTCTCACGGATGATCTTGCCGATTATTTTTTTGTGACGGAGCAAAGTGGTTTAGATAATCTGTTGAAGGAGGGAAAAAAGAAGGAATGTATTTTCATGGTCGGCAATACGATGATAGATACGTTGGTGGCTTTTGACGATGCTATCGATGCCTCGACCATTCTAAAGGATTTGCAGCTGAGCCATCAGAATTATATTCTGATGACCATGCACCGGCCTTCGAATGTAGATACCCTGGAAGGATTGAATAATATCGTCACTTTGATCAGGGAACTTACTGCCCGATACAACATCGTATTTCCAATTCACCCCCGTACATCCAATAATCTTCAAAAATTTGGTTTGCTGGATAATTTAAAGAAAAATAAAAGAGTTATTCTGACGGAACCGCAGGACTATTTTTCCTTTCAAAAACTCATATTGGAAAGCGCGAAGGTAATTACGGACAGTGGGGGAGTGCAGGAAGAAACTACTTTCAGAGGGATTCCTTGTTTTACGTTAAGACCCAATACGGAACGGCCAATAACGATAACATTAGGTTCGAATGAACTTTTGCCCTTCAATGTGAAGTTGATCTGCGAACGGGTATTTCAAGAAAAGAGCAAAGGCGTAATTCCTTCTTTATGGGATGGAAAAGCCACCGAGCGCATACTGGAGTTGATTGATAGCAAAATTCTGACCTGATCAATGACCAGACGGGTACTCATACTTACCTATTACTGGCCTCCGGGAGGAGGTTCCGGCGTACAGCGCTGGCTGAAGACGGTAAAGTACCTGAGAAATTATGGTTGGGAGCCTGTTGTCTATACTGCGGAAGGGGGAGAAGTACCTGTCATGGATGACTCTTTACTGAAAGATATACCGGAAAACGTGGAGGT
>JABDFG010000114.1:2305-3259 GCA_013286655.1 Bacteroidota bacterium | reverse complement strand
ACCAATAAAACGACCACGTATTTTGATGAATGAATTCCGCGTTTTACTCCGTTGGAATAATAAACCGTGAATTTGCCAAACTTGGTATTGAACCAATAGAAGAATTTATTCAGCCCCTTTGAGTTCTCATCAATCAGGTGAGGCTTTAACAAGAGGGTACATAAGGCGGGTGTTAAAGACAAGGCTATGAAAGCGGATATGATAATGGATACTGCTATCGTAATGGCAAACTGCTGGTATAACCGGCCCACAATACCGGGAATAAAAGCGACCGGAACGAATACTGAAGCGAGGATCAGGGCAACTGCAATGACGGGAGCTGTTATGTCCTTCATGGCATGTTCGGTGGCTTCCCGCGCGGACATTTTTTCCACATCAATATAATGCTGAACGGCTTCCACTACAATAATCGCATCGTCTACTACGATTCCGATGGCCAGAACAAACCCGAACATGGTCAGGGTGTTAATGGTAAATCCCAGGGGAACAAAAAAGATGAACGTCCCTAAAATAGATACCGGGATGGCCAGTAGTGGAATAATGGTTGTACGCCAATTCTGTAGAAACAGAAATACAACAAATGCCACCAGACCAAGAGCTATTAAAAGGGTCTGGATCACTTCGTCCATGGAAACTTTTACAATGGTAACGGCTTCAAAGGGTACTTTGTAATCAACATCTTCGGGGAAGGATTTTTTTAGTTTGTCAAGTTCTGCATAAACCCCATTGGCTACGTCCAGGGCATTGCTGGTGGGGGCCTGGTAGATCATCAGGTAGGAGGCCCGCTTACCATCCACATACGAATTACTGGAGTATGTGAATTTGCCCAATTCCACCCTGCCAATGTCTTTGATGTAAACCATTTCGCCTGTAGCCGGTATGGTTTTTACAATAATTTTTTCAAATTCCGAAACCTGATTCAGCCTTCCGTTTACCAGGATACCTAATTCGCTT
>JABDFG010000114.1:477-2295 GCA_013286655.1 Bacteroidota bacterium | reverse complement strand
CTGCTGAGGAGGCGCACCTACGGCGCCTGCAGCTACCTGTATATTTTGTTCGTTTAAAGCGTCAATAACATCCTGGGGAGTTAATGAGTAAGATGCCATTTTATCCGGATTCAGCCAGATACGCATACTGAAATTGTCCGCACGGGTGGTAATGTCACCTACGCCCGGAACGCGGAGCAATGCATCCATCAGGTAGATGTTGTTGTAATTATCCAAAAAGGTAATGTTATGCGTGCCCTTGGGGGAATAGAGGGCCACCATCATGAGGGCACTGATGTTTTTTGCACGTACGGTGAGGCCAAGGCGGCTTACCGAGGAGGGTAATAAAGGTTTCGCTATTCCTACCCGGTTCTGAACGTCCAGTGCTGCAATGTTGACATTGGTTCCGACTTTGAAGGTTGCATTGATGGACATGGATCCAGTGCTGGTACTGTTGCTGGTGATGTACTCCATTCCATGTACTCCATTTATGGCTTCTTCTACAGGTGTGGCAACCGTCTGTTCTACCGTTATGGCATCAGCCCCCGTATACGTGGCAACAACGGAAACGGCGGGAGGCGTAATATTCGGATACTGGTTAACGGGAAGCGTAAAAATGCAAATAACACCAAGAATAACAATTACAAGAGAGGTAACGATGGCGGTAACCGGTCTTTTTATAAATGTATCCGCAATCATGATTTATCCCGGCTCTCTTGTTCTTTTGCCTTTGCCGCTAATTCATCCCGGTGTTGTGCCAGGTATTCGAGTTGTTTTTTTCCGTAAGCGATTTTCACGATCACTACAAAAAGAACCGGAACGATGAAGATGGCTAATGAAGAGGCTGCCAGCATACCGCCGAGTACGGTCACCCCGATTGTCCTAACGCCCAAAATGAAGGCCAGGGAAGTCATAACGATCGGGCGTAGCCGGAGTTGTACTGCGTCAATGGTTGATTGTATAAGATCTTCCCCATTGTCCACGCGTACCTTGGCGTATTCTACGATCAATATCGCATTCTTGGCTGCAAGACCTATCAATGTAATGAGCCCTATCTGTGCATAGACGTTGTCAGTTAAACTGGGTATGAATATCAGTGTGAGTATGGCCCCGAATGCGCCAATAGGTACGGCTAACAATACGGATAAAGGTACGGACCAGCTTTCGTACAAAGCCGCCAGGAAAAGAAAAACAAAGGTAAGGGAAAACAGAAAAATGTAAATGGTCATGGAACCTGCCTGGATTTCCTCATAGCTCAGCCCCGAAAAATCGTAACCGTATCCCTGTGGCAATACTTTTGCAGCCAGTTCTTTCAACGCATCGATGGCCTGACCACTGCTATAACCTTCGGATGATCCTCCGTCCACTTCGGCTGAGCGGAAAATATTAAAGTGTGACAGCAAGGGTGCAGTTTCGGTGGGTTTATAACTGATAAGGGAACTTAGGGGCAACATTTCTCCTACCTGATTGCGCACATAATATTTGTCCATGTTCGTTATCATCTTACGGTAAGTGGTATCCGCCTGCACAACCACGTGGAAGGTGCGGTTGTACAGGGTGAAATCGTTTACATAGATACTGCCCATATAGGTTTGAATGGCTGTAAATACGTCTGAAATGCTGACTCCCATTTTTTTGCATTTCTCCCGATTGACCGTCAGATCGTAACTGGGAGTGTGCGCGGAATAGTAACTGAATGCATGAGAAATGGCTGGATTTTTATTGGCTTCGGTAACGAAGTTGTTCACTACTTTTTCAAATGCGTGCACATCGCCATTGGTATTGTGGTAGACGACGCGATCATAGTGGTCGAGGCCGTACAACATTATATTGACGAGA
>JABDFG010000114.1:0-467 GCA_013286655.1 Bacteroidota bacterium | reverse complement strand
TTTTTCAAATGCGTGCACATCGTCATTGGTGTTGCGTTGTTCTATCTGGAAGCTGAATCCTGCTGTCTGTCCGATACCCGGAATGGGAGCGGGAGGAATAACTTCGATGTTCGCATTCCTTATATTGGCTTCTGTAATGCGGTTGCGTATCACATCAATGATGTTGGGTATTTTCTGAGCGGATTCTTTTCGTTCATCCCAGGGTTTGAGCTGGCAGTAAATGGTTCCGCTGTTTGATTTTGTGGCACCGTTAATGACATTAAACCCTGCTAAAGCGGCATAGTGTTCTATGCCTGGTGTGGTAGAGACTACTTTCATCAGTTTGGTCATCACTTCCACGGACTGTGTGGTGGCAGATGCTTCCGGCAATTCGTAGGTCACATAGATAAGTCCGTCATCCTCGCTTGGAATGAATCCGGAAGGTTTGTGTTGAAACAGGAAGAAGGTAGCTATGCCGATACACAGCA
>JABDFG010000113.1:814-3265 GCA_013286655.1 Bacteroidota bacterium | reverse complement strand
GGCAATTGGAGAATTCTCACAGAACAGGAAGTTGGATTCTTGAAGATGCTGGGTTAAAGCAAAATAAATTGCCAAAAATGCTCCTTTGATAAAACCAATATGGAAAATGAAAAAGATCATCTTCTTATCAATTTTCATCGTCAATTGTCTTTCGGCACAGATAGTTTCACCGATTAATTCCAGTCGCAGCATTGATTGGACGAGTGCAGGTGTACCAGGTGGTATTCCCAACAGAACGACGGTCTATGCCACACTCAATCCCGGCACTTATGGAAACGGATCAAATGATGCCACCACCGGTATACAAGCTGCTCTGAACAATTGTCCTGCAAATCAGGTTGTGTTTCTTGCTGCGGGCACTTATCGAATCAACGGCAGTATCCTCATTCCCTCCAACGTTACTCTGCGCGGAGCGGGCCCGCAAAAAACCATCCTTAAAGGATACGGCTCTGATCAGGCGATCATTTCTTTAGGGCCCTTGACTACGCCAAATGAAATTTCCAACTCCGTATCAATCACCAATGGTGCTAACAGTGGCTCAAGTAATATCACATTAAGCAACGCCAATGGAGTAACCACCGGATCCTATCTGATAATTACGGAACTCAACGATTCGGGTTTTATCTCCATTGCCGGAGGCGGAGGTGGAAATTGCGCTCAAGGAAATTGCACCTGGTACGATGGAGGACAGGGCTGGAATGGAACACGCGTACTGGGACAAACAGTAGAAGTCACATCCGTAAATGGTAAAAACATAGGCTTCAGTCCTGCTCTTTATATGACTTATAAAAGTACACTTTCACCTCTTGCCACTTCCTACAACGCGGGAGCCAAATATGCCGGAGTGGAAGATTTGCAAGTGTATGCGGACAGTACAGGTTATACAACAAATTTTTACATGAGTGCATGTGCCTATTGCTGGATTAAAAATGTTGAAAGTAATTATGCGGATGGGGATCATGCGATAGCCTACTACTCTTATCACTGTGAAATCAGGGACAGTTATTTTCATGACGCATTCATTCATAGCCCAGGCGGTACGGATGCCGATGTTGATATTGCTTCTTACAGCAGTGGCTGCCTGGTGGAGAACAATCAATTTTGGCGGCTTCACGTATCACTCATGCTTGAATGGGGTGCAGCCGGTAACGTGATAGCCTATAACTATTCAAGCGGCAATTTCTCCGGCAACTCTTCCGATTTTTTAATTCCGGATTTCTCCATGCATGGAGCACATCCCATGTTCAATTTATACGAGGGGAATGTCGCTACATCTTTCAATCCAGATGACATATGGGGATCTTCCAGCGACAATACCGCCTTTAGAAATTGGTTCAAAGGAACCACTAAAATTTGTAGCCCTTTCTATGGGCGCGGAACACCTGATACAGCAGCCAGTTCCTGGGCTTGTCAGGCTAACCGGGCAATGGCAATAGATGCCTGGAGCCGGAATTATAATCTAGTAGGAAATGCAGTAGGCTCAAAAGATCTACTTCAGGTTACCTATTATAATAATGGAATCAATAAAATTCAAATGAATCCGCTCATCATTGCCCGCTCCGTACGTTCTTACGATAATACAACGTATGGGTTTTCCTTTGGATACGGCGGCGGCGGCGCATCAGATGACGGCACCTGCTCAGGAGACACAACTCTTCCTTATACGAGTTCCTTTATGCATGGTAATTATAATTATGCTGATGGTGCGATCAATTGGGACCCAACAAATTCCGACCATACACTTCCCCCTTCGCTTTATCTCACTACTAAGCCTTCCTGGTTTGCCAATACCGTCTGGCCCTTAATTGGACCAGACGTATCCGGCTATTCCAATAAAAACCCGGCAGAGGTATGTTTTGAAAAAGGATCAATGCCAACATGCTTATCCAGTATTACAAGTATTCATAACCGTTTACAATCAGAAGCAGCGGTGAAAATATATCCCAATCCCATTCAGAATAAAATTTATTTTGATCCAACCGAAACCATTACAGAAGTAAACATAAGCCTTTATACAATCGATGGTAAAATTCTCGTTAAACAAAACTTGAACCTGCAAACAGAGAGAATGATGGACGTCTCTAATCTTGTTCCAGGAATTTATTATCTACGGATCACAAATAACAATTTCAATTCCAATCAAAAAATAATTATTACAAAGTAATTTCACGAGACGCTTTCAACTGCAACCTATTATGAATTTGCTTCTCCTAATGCACTACCGATATTATCATCATTAGCTGGAGGGAGTGGTTAAAAGGTGATTTTTGCACTTGCACTTATATTTGAAGAACCGACAGCATATGTCAGACTACAAAAAGACACCGTTGTTGTTTTGTTTGAATTCACCGTAACATACACCTTCCCCCCTGGATTTACAGCATTATAATTAATGGCGATGGCGACATCAAAAGGATTGTAATCATTATCAAAGTTCGAGATACTAGACAC
>JABDFG010000113.1:0-804 GCA_013286655.1 Bacteroidota bacterium | reverse complement strand
TAATAAATTCCTGGAACAAGATTAGAGACGTCCATCATTCTCTCTGTTTGCAGGTATTTGGTTAAAATAAAGATTAACCATTTCAGCCTGGGCATCATCCGCCTCAACACCAAACGAACCATAAGTAGCGTAACTTGTCCCCGAAAATTTTTCAACAAAAGAATAATTTACATTATTATCTAAAATAGTATTATTACTAATATTACAGGGGGCGGATTGACCTCCGGCTGTGGGCACAGTGTATTTGAATACTGTGCTTTCAGAATATCCAAAACTATTTGTGGCAAAAGCTTTAAAATAATAGGTGCTATCCTGATAACCTAATATTATTGCAGAAAATTGAGAAGAAGTACCATTTAACAGAACCTGGTTTTTAAGAATAGAAAAACTGGATTGTCTGTCGTAGGCAAATCCAACATTCTCTACTGAACTAGCCCCCTGTGATACAACTTTACCCGTAATTATGAGTGAATCACTCTGATAAGGAACCACTGAAAGGAATTGAACCTGAGGTAAGGCATCCGTATAGGTTCTTTTAGAACACCCAACAATTAAAACACCTGCTGTTAGTAAAAACCCAGCTATGAAAAAAAGGCTGAAATATTTTAATTTAATCTTCATTTGATTATCGAAAATAACAAACACTGATATATGTTTTCCAATAATCCAGAGGTCCTGAGGCTCCCCATGCTAAATTGTAACCCCCACCCAGGGAAAACAAAAAATGATTGTCCAGTTTATATTGAAGTCCAATTCTAGGCATTAAACCAAAAGACCAGGTCGTCATATTATTTTCACTGGATT
>JABDFG010000112.1 GCA_013286655.1 Bacteroidota bacterium | reverse complement strand
ACATGTTTTGACGGCAGATGAGCCTAAAGCAACGTTTACTGCTCCTCTCGTATCAGAAACACCCGTTGTAAATGAGCCGGTTTTGCTTTCTCCACCTGTTTCTGCGTCTGAATCACGAATAGAAGAAGTAGCAACAGAGCCCTTTCTCGTAACGCCGCTGGCGGAAATCGAAAAAAATCAGGAAGAAGAAAAACAGGTTACGATTGAGTTTGAGGTAGTCAATGTAGTGCCCGAAGCACCTGTTCTGCCAGTTGCTGAGATCAAAGAGGAAATATCTGCCGAGAAAATTCAGGAAGAAGAACAAAGGAAAAAAGCGCAGGATCGCATACTTAAACTAAAAGAACTGAGCTTTAAATTAAAAACGCCAAGTGGTATTTCTGAATTGGAAAATGAGCCAGCCTATAAAAGAAGGAACGTAGACCTGGATTCAACTGCACATTCATCTGAATCCCAGGTTTCCCGCTATACCTTGTCAGAAGGCGAAGACAAAAAGGCTGAAATAAAGCCGAACAATTCTTTT
This sequence comes from Bacteroidota bacterium, assembly GCA_013286655.1. Taxonomy (GTDB): domain Bacteria; phylum Bacteroidota; class Bacteroidia; order JABDFU01; family JABDFU01; genus JABDFU01. The sequence goes on along the minus strand of JABDFG010000112.1, from coordinate 2,791 downwards.
CTGCACGACAATGTAGACTGAGAAACGAATAACTGATTAAAGAGTAGGGCCCCAACTAAAAATTGGGGCCTTTTGTTGTGCCGTATACCAACAGATTTGCCGTTTAATTCCATTTCCCTCCATTTAAGCATTGAATCATACCAATTAATAAATAAGGATAAATAGTATCAGAAAAGAGAAGAAATTTAAACAATGACTTCTAAGTTTCAGCTGTTTTTTATTGCCTGGCTATGTGGATCAATACCTTATTCATCTGCTCAGATCAACTATAAAGTAAACTGGACGAAAGATCCATTTGATCGGAAACTATTTGTTGAAAATCTGGGGCAGTTTGATAACGATATAAATACTAACGAAAGGGTATTCTACCAGGCAGTACTTGGAAATGCGAAAGCCTATTTTACATCCAGAGGTGTAATTTATCGGTACGAGAAATACAGGAAAGAGAAGTCGAAAGTCATAAAGGATCAAATTCGGAAAAAGGAAGAAGAGGAGGAGGAAAGAGAACACGCAAGGCCCCAGATAGACTACCTTTCCGCAATGTGGCAGGGAGGCAATTCGACTAGTATAGTAGAAGGGATGGACCAACAAAGTTATTACTATACTTATCCCGAAGTTTCCGGAAAAAACAGGCAGGCCAATATTTTCAAAAAAATAGTTTACCGAGATATTTATCCTGGAATAGATGTTGAGTACAGTTTTCCGGAGGGCAAAAAAACAGGATTAAAGTACGCCCTGATAATTCATCCGGGGGCAGACATCACTCAAGTCAAATTAAAATATAAAGGAGCCAGCTCTGTCCGCCTGGATCCCGACGGAAACATTGTCGTAAGGAGTGCTGTTGGAGAGTTGACAGATCATGCCCCCTCCAGCTCTTTTGAAGGAGGAGCTGCTCTTCAATCCGCTTTTAGATTAAAAGAAAACAACGTTTCATTTTTCTTAAAAACTTCTGGAATTCCAAATTGGGAAGATCAAACAATTATAATTGATCCGTGGATATCGGATCCTAATTTCTATAGCCCCGATAGAGCTTATGATATAGATTATGACCGGAATGGGAATGTATATGCTTATGGAGGTTATAGTCCTTTTCAGTTAACCAAATTTAATTCATCCGGCATCCAGCAATGGACTTTTAATGCAACGAGCATTAACAACATGTATTATGGAGACTTTGCTGTTGACAAGCTTACCGGCACATCTTACCTGGCGGAAGGGACATCTGTAATAGCCGGCGCCCAGGTCCTAAAAGTGAATACCCTGGGTTTCCTGTCAGCCAGTTTTCCGGGCAATATAAGAATGCAGGAAATATGGAGGATAGTGTATAATTCATGCACAGGTCAGATTGTCATAGGTGGTGGGGGAGTCAATGGTCCTTTAATGAATAATAGTAATTACCAGGCATCCATGCTGGATACGAACTTCACGATGATCACTCCTGTAAATGCGCTCGCTGATACGAACGGGGGTCATGACGCATGCCTGATGGCACTCGATCCTAAGATAAACTCGGTGTACATGGCCATTTCAGAAACTCATTCTGGCATAACGAGTTTTAATAATGTTTTAATGGCCTTGCCCGTACCGGCTCTTAGGTCCCCTTCGTATATCGTTTCCGATGGATACAGATTCGGAGAGCGTACATCCATCAATTATGTTTATCCCGGTTCATTCGGTCCTTATTTGAGTCCGGCTAATGGCATGAATGGAATGGCAGCCGGCACAGAAGGACTTTACCTATATGATGGTGCGACGCTTCAAAAGCGGAATAAAAGCACAGGAGCTCTTTCGCTCAGCTTGTTTCTTAACCCACCCGTTATCAGCCTGATTTCAACCGATACAGCTATCCAGGTAAATTGGGGAGGTCTGGATGCAGATCCTTGTGACAACGTATATATAGGGAATACATCTTCTCTGCAGATATACAACTCATCCATCGTGATCTCTTCTTTACCGCACATAATATTCAATAGCACGTAACGTGCCCCTTGTATGTTGTTATCATTTAACAAAGGTGAATGCATCGCCTGTTCGACTGCTTTTGTGGCTCTGCCTTCCCCTGATGCTATTGCTGTTCCCATAATAGCGACTCCACTATTTTTCATAACCGTTGTAATGTCAGCGAAGTCGGTATTGATGTGCATCGTTGTTGTAATAATGTCTGCAATTCCTTTGGCAGCTGTGGCCAATACGTCATCTGCATGACCGAATGCCTCTCCAAGCTTAAGATTTCCATAGATCTCCCGAAGCTTCTCATTGCAAATAACCAGCAGGGTATCTACGTATTTTTTCATTTCCTCCATTCCGGCTTCCGCCTGGGCTTTGCGTTTTTTACCCTCAAAGGAGAATGGAACGGTGACGATGCCGACCGTGAGTATGCCCATTTCTTTGGCAGCCTGCGCGATTACAGGAGCTGCTCCTGTTCCCGTACCTCCGCCCATTCCGGCAGTGATGAATATCATCTGGGTATCATCACCCAGTATTTTCTTAATGTCTTCAATGTTTTCAATAGCAGCATTGCGGCCTACTTCCGGCATTGAACCAGCTCCTCTTCCTTTTGTCAGGCTTGCTCCCAAAGCAATTTTAGTGGGCACCGGACTTATATCAAGGGCCTGCTGATCGGTATTGCATACTATGAAATCAACACCTTTGATACCTTGACGGTACATATGGTTCACGGCGTTGCTGCCACCGCCTCCGACTCCAATCACTTTGATGATTGAGTTCTGAGTTGTTGGTAAATCGAATGTCATCATGGACGAAAGAGATTTTAGGGTAATTAGTTCTGTTT
>JABDFG010000111.1 GCA_013286655.1 Bacteroidota bacterium | reverse complement strand
TGTAGTAAGTATAAATCCAGTTGCTTGATGGTAATTCCCCGCTGGAATTGCGTGGCTTTTCAATCTTGGCTATACGGTTACCAGCTGGATCATAATTGAATGTCAAATCACTTGGGTAGGTGCTTCCGTCCTTGGTAAAGCCGTTGTATCTTATCACGTTTTTAACTTTTCTTGATAGTGTCCAATCTATCTCGGCGATACCCTCGGAGGTATCTCGTTTAAGCTCTCCCAGTTCATCGTAAAGGTAGTTGTTATTTACTTGGTTGTCAAGGTCGGTGGAGCTGTATGTATTGCTCACAGCATCATGAACGTGATTTAACTGATTACGTGATAAATGTCCACTTAAATCTATAGGATAAATGTAACGCAGACTATCCAGTAAGGTACTTGCGGAATCTTTCCTGAGTTGCGTTAGGATGTTTCCGTTTTCATCGTATGTAAAATTATTCTGATAAAGTCCAGCGTAGGTACTTCCACTTCCCCATGTGTTACTTGTCAGGTTCTGATAAGCTCGCATCTGCACAATACGGTTTAGCTGGTCGTATTTATAAGGCGTTCCCTGTGGCAAGATGGTTGGTGTTCCACTTGTTGAAGTATAGGTAGTTGGTTTGGTAATGCTGGTTACCATGTGGCTTATATTTCCATTAAACAGGTCATGTCTTGCCTTTAGGATATCGCTTCCTGCGATTGTGGCAATGGCACTATCGGTGGATGCAATGGTTCCAATTGGTTTATAATCTCCGTTATAGTAACCAAGGCTATATCCAAAGGCATCATGAGCAAAATTGGAGTTGATGGATGAGTCCAGTCCATCATGTCCCATATCGGCATTGGCTTTCAGTTCATCACTGTTAACGTTTTTAATCCATCCTTGAAGGGTATAAGCGTAATCCATCCCCTGTACCTGCAAGTCTCCATATTCTGTTCTGGCAAGTGGTCCATGAGCATAATAGAAATAGCTCGCATCGTTATCCCAGAAAAGGCTGTCGTGACTGGTATACACCTTGGTAATTCGGTTATCAGCATCATAAACGTAATTGTGATAGAAACGGTCTGCTTTTTTTGTCTGATAGCTGACGTTATTCACATTTCCGCTGATTAAATCGTAGTAGTAATCAATCCGCTTATACTGCTGTGAAGGCGATATCGCTGACAGGCTTGGATTATCCTGAAGCAGGGAGTTGACGTTACCGTGTATATCGTAACTGTAATGCGTAGCGTACAGATAACTACTTGGTGTACTGCTATACGTGTCTTCATAAGTCGTACTGGCAACTCGTTTACGTAGGTTCTGCTGAGCAAGTGGTATACCTGCAAATTGTACCGTATCGTAATACGTATGGGTCACCTCAGTTCTGGCCCCTGTTGTATTGGTTATCCAAGCATTAAGTAAACTGTCATTTATAACCCTTGGGTTATAGAAGTTATTGATATAGGTTCCAAATATTCCAGTGAACTTAATGTTCGTTCCAGTGTTCTCCGCCTTCTGCCCTACTTCCGTTATTCTACCAAGGGCGTCATAACGCGTATAGCTATAAGCCTGTGGTGATAAATCAAACTGTTTATCGTTCTGAGAAACAATCAGTCTTCCCAGTCTGTCATACCAAAAATAACTGCTGTACATACTTTCATCCCTAAGCAGTCTTGCATACGGATAAGGTGTTGTATTGGTAAAGGTACTCATGTAGTTTCCTGCTATAAAACCGTTATTTCGCGTTGCAAAGGTGATAACTCTCGGTACTACCTGGTTGCTGCTGGTTACATTATAGCCATCCTGTAAGGAGTCACCTATCCATGCCAGAGAATTAGGCAAAGTAAGGGTTTGGATGTTTACTGGGCTTGCACATTTGAGCAGTAATCCACTCCCTGAAGTTCCTTTCATTCCCACAATATACCCTGTACGATCGTCGTGAAAGTAGACATCCATGAACATGGCTGTTGAATAGCCAGAAGGTGACTGGTTGATCCAAGTCGTGTCATTGTAATAATAAACTTTGCCGGTTGTCCCTACCGCCATTAGAGTCGTATCCCGGAATACACTCAAAGCTTTGAACTCAAAAATTGTCCCAAAAGAGCCTATGGAGGTCACGGCTGATATGTTTCTCGTTGTTTTGTTAAGATTGACTCTATATGCGCGCTCACCACTTCCCACAATAAAGCCAGTATTAGGCCAGTATGGATGAAACTGGATGTCATTCCAACGATTAGTTGCAACGCCAGAGTAAGAGTAACCTGTAAAATTCAGAACTGTTCCCGTTCCGGTTGTTTGACCAAGGTAATATCCTGTTCCGGCAACAATCGCATTATTTGGCTGAACGGTCCATACCGTCATGTAATTAGGAACTCCTGAGGAATTATACTGCGGTGTTACAAGGGTCCAGCTTTGACCTGCATTGACAGTGCTTCTGATTGTTCCCGTATCCCCTACAATAAATCCCGTATTGATATCACTGAAATTAATCGCATTGATCCTTTGTGGAAAAATGTCTTTTATTTTGGCTCCCGAAGCTCCGGCGTAGTTATAAATGCTGCTATTAGTTCCAACGGTAAATACGCTGGATGTACTGCCGTACAAAAAGGATATACCGTTATAATTTACAGTCGATGGATCCGGATTTCCTAGCTGCGGCACAGGAGTCGTGATGGTAGGAATATATAGAAGCGTTCCGCCACTTCCTGCTATGTAAGCCGTTCCATTTTTAGCCAATGCAATATCATTTAATGAAATTGCGCAAGGCGAGGAACCTAAAAGGCATGGTAAAGCGGATGTCAGGTTTATCGGAGTAAGTGTTATAACCCCGCTACTTATAACTGCTTTGCTCAAATACCCCTTGTTTCCGGCAACAAGACCGGTTGTGCCGGTACTAAACCGGATCGCATTTAACTGCTGAGCTGTTCCACTGGCAAGAGTCTTCCAATGGGCCGTATCAGTACTTAGCATGATAGTTCCGTCTTGTCCCACAGCATAGATCGTATCTGTTTTTCGGGCCGAGACCTGGATATCGCTAAGCGGAAGTGGTCTTGTATTATAGCTCTGATCCGTCCATGACAAAGTTGATGCTACACCACTACTTTGAGTAATACTACCGGCTGATCCAACTACGGTAATCTTACTGTTTGTTAATAATGTATTAACTGCAAGTGAAGAAGCCGTAGTAACGGTTGAATTAGCATTTGACAGGGAATCCGCTAAAGGACTTCCCGTAGATGGGAAATGGATCCTGAAAAGCTTTTTGTCGTATTGATTAAACGAGTAGAAGGTATCTACCACGCTTGGTTTTAAATCGACAAAGGTTGATTTGCTTCCATTTGCAGTTGCGTAATAGGTAAAGGAATTGATGCCAATTTGCCGGAACGTATAGAGTTTTCCGGTAGCTGT
>JABDFG010000110.1 GCA_013286655.1 Bacteroidota bacterium | reverse complement strand
GGGAGATACCATCGTCTTTTCCGAAATAGGTTATGCCAAAGCTCAATTTATTATATCCGATACCCTCTCCACCAATCGTTATTCCCTGATACAGATGCTTCATAAAGATACGATCGTCTTAAAAGGAGTTAACATTTATGCTTGGCCGACAAAAGAACAATTCAAACAAGCTTTTCTGAATTATCATCCGGCCGAAGACGACCTGGATCGGGCCCGAAAAAATCTTGCCTATAATAACATGAGACAATTATATAACAACATGCCGATGGACGGTTCCATGAACTACAAATACACCATGGAACAACATTATAGTCAATTATACTCCGCCGGCCAATATCCTACCTACAATATCCTTAATCCCATTGCCTGGGCACAATTCATAGAAGCCTGGCAGAGAGGCGACTTTAAAAACAAAGACCAATAGGATTGAGATTGAAAACACGAATGCATTTCGCTGCTGCGCTTAGTATTTCGCTATTCGCGACGGGCTTCTCCTTATCCGCTCAAACTCCAAACACAGCGACCCTTTTTGGCACATTAAAAAACACGGAAGATCAACCAGTGTCTGAAGTCCAGATCTCTGTTTTTGGCTCTTCCCAGGCACCCGTTTATTCAGATGAAAAAGGAAATTACGAATATACTGTCCCTGCTGACAAAGAAATCAAGGTTGTTTTTTCCAACCTCAGTTATAATCAGGAAATAAAAAACCTTAACTTAAAACCCGGTCAGCATCTGCAGCTAAACCTTTCCTTTCATCTTAAAGTGCTGCACGATGTAGAAATCACTGACAATACCCGGACCAGCACGGCAACACGTCTCGATCCGAAAGTCATTTCCTACATCCCCAGTGCATCAGGAGACTTTAACACTATTCTCTTTTCCCAGCCAGGAGTATCCAGCCATAATGAATTGAGCTCCGGCTATTCCGTTCAGGGAGGAAATTACGATGAAAACCTGGTCTATGTAAACGACATAGAAGTATACCGACCTGTCATAGCCCGTTCCGGTCAGCAGGAAGGATTAAGTTTTATCAACAGCGACATGGTCTCTTCCATACTTTTTTCCGCAGGCGGTTTCGATGCAAAATACGGAGACAAACTCTCCTCTGTACTCGATGTACAGTACCGGAGACCACGGGAATTTAGTGCCATCGGCTCAGCCAGTTTACTGGGAGGGAGTGCACGTCTGGAAGGAATTTCAAAAGACCGCAGGTTCACCTGGATTTTCGGGGCCAGGTACAAAACCGACCAGTACCTGCTTCAAAACACAAATGTTCAAGGAGCATACCGTCCCGAATTTGTCGATCTGCAATCCTTTATGACCTATGATATTTCGGATAAATGGGAAATTGATTTTCTGGGTATGTACTCCAATAACAAATACAATGTAGTGCCCCAGACCGAGCAAACCGACTTTGGAACAGTAAACCAGGCCTATCGTTTCCTGGTTTACTTTGATGGACAAGAGGTAGATCAATTTGAAACCGGTCAGGCAGCCCTGTCAGCTATCTATCATCCCAACAACAGGCTCAACCTGAAGTTTATTACCTCTGCCTATAAAACTTCCGAAAATGAAGCCCAGGATATCATGGGACAATATTACATCGACGCCCTTGAAAATGATTTTGGCAAACCAACCTTTGGCCAGGTAACGTCTAACCTCGGTGTAGGAACCTACCTCAACCATTCACGCGATTACCTCAATGCAACGGTCATAAATGCAGAACACAAAGGCAGTTACCTCTTTGGAAAGAACCATTTACTCTGGGGGATAAAAGCACAGCACGAAATCATCGACTATCAGTTGAATGAATGGAATTACATCGATTCCGCCGGCTACTCATTACCGCAGGGAAATCAGCAGCAAATTACCCTTCAGAACATATTGAACACTCAGGGAACATTTTCTTCCAATCGCTTCTCGGGCTATACTCAATACATCTGGAACAAAGACTTAAAAGACACCTCTCGCATTACCTTCACAAGCGGACTTCGTGCAAATTACTGGGACCTGAACAAACAAACCGTTGTAAGCCCGAGAGCCACCCTGGCCTGGAAACCAAATTGGAAGCGCAACTTTCTTTTCCGGGCCTCCAGCGGATATTATTATCAGCCACCTTTTTTCAATGAATTGATCGGCCTGAATGGAATGGTAAACACCAACGTACAAGCGGAACAATCCATCCACTTTGTACTGGGGAGCGATTACAATTTTAAATTATGGGATCGTCCATTTAAGTTTGTGGCAGATGCCTATTACAAAATATTGAACGACATGAACCCGTACGTAATTGACGATGTCCGGATCAGTTACCTGGCGAATAACAATGGTCATGGTTATTCAAAAGGAATGGACTTTAAAATCAACGGGGATTTTGTCAACGGTCTTCAATCCTGGTTTAGCCTCTCGGTTATGCAGGCCAGGTATGAAATAAACGGGGACTCCTATTATGATTACTACAACAGCACCGGACAATTGATCGTACCAGGCTACACAGCGAACAACGTTAAAAAGGACAGTGTCCTGATTAAACCTGGGTACATACCATTACCTACTGATCAGATCGTCAATGTGGGTATTTTCTTTCAGGATTACTTCCCGAGATTTCCCGATTTCAAAATGCACCTGAATCTCTTGTTCGGCACTTCCCTTCCTTTTGGCCCTCCCAATAGCCAGCTATATAAAGACACCTTACGCATGCCTCCCTACAGAAGAGTGGATATTGGCTTCTCCTATCAATTAGTAAAAGAAAGTAAAAAACTTCCCAAACAAAACCCCTTTCACAACTTGAAATCCGTATGGATAGGCCTGGAGGTACTCAATTTACTGCAGATTCAGAATACCATCTCCTACTATTGGGTGACCGATGTAACTGGCCGCAGTTACGCAGTGCCTAATTATTTAACCAACCGTCAGCTCAATGTGCGGATCATTGTCAAATTTTGATCATACCATGCTGTACCCTCCTCTGGCCATAGAAAAACTGACAGATTATATTGAATCGAATGATATTCAAGCCGTCAACTGGCTGATCCAGCAGAACTACAAGGAACTTACGATGCTTAGAGAGGGAGCCAGTGGCGACATTAAAAGCCTGGAATGGTTGTTACTGAATAAACATTTTATCTTAGCCGCCTTCATCAATGCAATATGGGAAGACAGTAAAGCATTCGATTTGCTTTTTCAAAAAAAAGCCTTTCACTGGGCAGCTGCAGCTAATATCATCAATGGAGACGATAAAGCAGCAGCCTTCCTTCAAAAAGAAAACCTTTACCATTATGCAAAACTGGCTTATGCAATAGAAGCCAAAATACGCAAAGAAGGCGATGAAGGAATGAACCTATTTAAAATGGGATCACCTTATAAGTAATTTAGGAGTTGGGATTATATATAATATAGGAATTGGGATTAAGGAA
>JABDFG010000109.1:3362-3432 GCA_013286655.1 Bacteroidota bacterium | reverse complement strand
AATTAACCTATTTTCCTCCGGGCAATAATTCGGGTATAGAAGGGGATTCGTTTGACCTGGATAAAAATTA
>JABDFG010000109.1:0-3352 GCA_013286655.1 Bacteroidota bacterium | reverse complement strand
CAAAGCGGGTAAGTTAAGTGCCCAGGCCAGGAATGATGCTTATGTTGCTTTGAAAAGCGGGGGGAGCATTCCTAAAAATGCGGAGCCAGGGCCGGGTAAAACAGCTGACAAAGATCCTTACAAGGAACTTGTCGCCCAGGCAGATAAATTATTTAACGAAAAAGAGTACAAAAAGGCCCGGGAAGATTATGAAGCATGTCATAAGTTAAAACCCGCTGAAAAGTGGCCAGCCTCCCAGTTGGTGAAAATTGATGCTTTAATTAAAGCTGAATTAACTGAATTGGCAGAAAAAGAAAAATTGACACACGCTAACAACTCCGATAATTATCAAAAAGCGGTCAGCGCGGGGGATAAAGCCTTTGACAAAAAAGATTATCGGGGTGCCCGGGAGGCTTATGTAGAAGCCACTCGTATTAATCCCTCCGAACGCCACCCCCAGGACCGTATTGTTGAAATTGATAAGTTGTTAAAAGGACTCGACAAAACAATGGCTGCTATTGAATCGATAGCCTCCGGCAGTCGTAAAGATCTTATTAATGCTCAAGTCATCCAGCAATTACAGGAAAAACACGATGAGCTGCTTGCCAGAAGCAAGGAACTTAATTTGCTCAAAAAGGCCTACGCCAAACGTATGGCTAATTTAAGCGCCAAATATGATACGGAAAACCCTTTAACTAAACTGCTGGATATAGTAGATTCAAAACCAGCTACTGTTACCGCAAACGAAAAAAAATAAAACTTATACGACTTCTCTCATGAGCATTAAAAGAATTTCAATACTGCTGGCCTGCTTGCTCTTTGTCGCTTCATTTCAGGCATTTGCACAAACGCTTAACCTTAACCAATATGGGCTGGAAGACGGCTTGCCTCAGTCGAGTATTTACACCATGGTACAGGATAACCACGGCAATATCTGGTTCGGTACAATGGCCGGGGTTTCTAAGTATAACGGATTGCGTTTTGAAAATTTTTCCAAAAAGGATAGTCTTGCTGAATACCGGGTTACTTCCAGTTGCATCGATAAAGCCGGTAATATCTGGTTTGGTCATTGGGATGGAGGTATTTCCAAATATAATCCTTTGTCGAAAAAATTTCATGCCGTGAAAACCGGAGTCATTATTTTAAATGCCCGGATCAATACGATTGCCCTGGATAAAAGTGGAAGTATTTGGTTTGGCAGCAATGGACAGGGTTTGCTGAGTTATCTTCCGACCACGGAAGAATTGCAAAAAACGACTGATACAGAAACAGGAAGCTTTACCTTAATTCAGAAAAAAGAGGGTTTGCCGGATAACAAAGTGAATGCGATCGCTGCCGATCTTAGCGGTAATCTTTACATCGCTACTGGGGAAGGTGTTGCCAGGACAATGGATGGAAAAACGTTTGAAGTCATTCCTAACCTGGCTTCCAACCTGGTTTCAGCGGTTCTGGTAGACAGCAAAAATAATTTATGGATAGGAACGGAAGATAAAGGGATTACCCGGCTGAACCTGGGTACAAAGGAAACCAAAACCTATACCACTTCCGAAGGGCTTGCCTACAATCATATTAGTGCTTTACTGGAGGATGCTGACCACTCTATTTTTATCGGCACTTACGGCGGCGGACTGAGCAAATTTTTACCTGCCCTGGAAGCCAATAAATACGAGGGTTCTGTTTTCCAGACGATCTCTGTTGAAAAGGGTTTAAGCAATGATAAGGTGCTGAGTCTTTTACAGGACCGTGAAAAAAATATCTGGATAGGTACCTATCTGAACCTGAACCAATATTTTAATGAGCAGTTTGAAATATTCGGTGAAAATGAGGGATTGAAAAACAGTCTTGTCTGGTCGGTCATTCAGGCTAAAAATGGCGAATACTGGTTGGGCACCGAGGGCGGCCTGGTTGAATTTACAAAAAACGAGAATCCTTCAAAAAACACTTACATCAACCAAACAGGAAATGACAAAGGCGGCATAACGAATACTACGGCTCTTTATGAAGATATCAAAGGTAATATCTGGTATACGAATTTTGGGACGGGAGCTTGCCGCTTTAATCCAACGGAAAAAAAGATCACCACCTATACGACCAAGGAAGGCCTTCCCAGTAATGAAATATTCAGTATAAATGGCGACAAGGAGGGCCATGTCTGGCTGGCGACCAGCAGTGGCGCAGCCCGGTTTAATATCACTACCGAAGTATTTGAAACCTTCAACACGAAAAATGGGTTGGGCAGTGATAAAGTATTTACACTCTATAAGGATAGTAAACAAAATATCTGGTTTGGTTGCCTGGCGGGTGAACTGACGATGTATGATGGAAAAGAATTCAGACGCTTTTCCAAGAAAGACGGGTACGACAATTTATTTACAACTTGTATCACGGAAGACGGGATGGGTAATTTGTGGTTCGGCAGTTTTGAAAAAGGAATTTATGCATTTGACGGAAAGGTTTTTAAAAATTATACTACCCGGGATGGCGCTGCTTCCAATCAGTCCTTCATGCTTGTCTGCGACAACCTGGATAACCTATGGATAGGTAATAACCAAGGAGTTGATAAATTCGGTTTAAAAGATGAAAAATTTAAACATTATGGAAAACAAGATGGTTTCCTGGGTGTGGAAATTAATCCGAATGCCGTATGTAAAGATCGTGATGGAAATCTTTGGTTCGGTTCCATCATCGGTGTCGTTCACTATATTTCAAAAGGTGAAAAAAGCAACCTGGTTGAACCACTTTTGCAATTAAAAAATCCCCGCTTGTTTTACAACGAAATTGAAATTCCTGAAAACCACGTATTCAGCTATAATCAGAATCATTTTACGTTTGATTTTATAGGTGCCAGTCTGACGAATCCGAAACGGGTTACATATAAGTTCATACTGGAAGGATATGACCGGGAATGGTCTCCTCCTCAGAAAGAAAACTCCTATACCTATTCCAGTCTTCCTTCTGGAACGTTTACTTTTAAAGTAGTTTCTGCTAATAATGATGGGGTCTGGAACAAGGAACCGGCGACCTTCACGTTCACTATCCGGCCTCCTTTCTGGAAAACCACCTGGTTCTGGAGTATTATAGGTGCTGTTCTTATCAGTATTGTTCTTATATATATCCGATACCGGGAGCGCAAATTAAAAGAAGCGAACAGGGTCCTTGAACAAAAAGTTTCCGAGCGTACGGAGGAATTGCGTAAAGAGAAGCAAGTTGTGGAACGCCAGAATGAAAATATCAAGGACAGCATCGAATATGCACAAAGAATCCAGGAGGCCATATTCGTACCGATAGAAACGATTAAGCAGAGCTTACCTGATTCCTTTATTTTATTCCAGCCGAAAGATGTCGTGAGCGGGGACTTTTACTGGGAATATAA
>JABDFG010000108.1:1747-3579 GCA_013286655.1 Bacteroidota bacterium | reverse complement strand
GAACCGTCACCAAACATAGTCAGATCTTCTCCCCGCAAGGCCTGCCCGATAAATGCCGGCAATACACGGCCGTCATTCAATCGCATGCGCGGCCCATACGTGTTAAAGATGCGGATAATGCGCGTTTCTACCTGGTGATAGGTATGATAGGCCATGGTGATGGCTTCCATAAAGCGTTTCGCCTCATCGTATACTCCCCGTGGCCCTACCGGGTTAACGTTTCCCCAATACTCTTCTACCTGGGGATGAACTACCGGGTCACCGTATACTTCGGAAGTAGATGCGACCAAAATGCGGGCTTTTTTCACTCTTGCCAGCCCCAACAGGTTGTGTGTTCCCAGGGAACTCACTTTTAAGGTCTGGATAGGAATCTTTAAATAATCAATGGGGCTCGCAGGAGAAGCAAAGTGAAGAATGTATTTCAGATCTCCGGGAACAAAAACAAATTTGGAAACATCGTGGTGGTAAAACTCAAAATGTTCATTTTTGAAAAGATGGTCGATGTTTTTAAGGTCTCCGGTGATCAGGTTGTCCATGCCAATAACGTAATACCCTTCTTTTATAAACCGATCGCACAGGTGGGAGCCCAGGAATCCTGCAGCTCCGGTAATCAATACTCTTTCTGGCTTTTTATTCATGCGCGTATTATTTCACGTCCGATGCTGTAATACGTAAATCCTGATTCCTTGACCTGGGCAAGGCCATATAAATTACGTCCGTCAAAAATCACTTTTGCTTTTAGCAAGGAGGCGACTTTTTCAAAATCAGGAGTGCGGAACAAACTCCATTCCGTCGCTATCAGCAAGGCATCCGCTCCTTTTAATGCTTCGTACTGATCTCCGGCATATCCGATCTTATCTCCCAGTTGTTTTTTTACGTTTTCCATTGCTTCGGGATCATAGGCGGTTACCTTTGCTCCTGCTGCGAGCAGTTCTGCTATAATATACAATGCAGGAGCTTCCCGGATATCATCGGTGTCTGGCTTGAAGGCCAACCCCCACAGGGCGAAATGCCTGCCTTTTATATCATTTTTATAGTACGCTTTTATTTTGGGAACTAAACTTGATTTTTGTTTTTCGTTGACGGCCATTACCGCATCCAATATCTTAAAATCATAGCCGACCTGAGAAGCTGATTGGGCCAGTGCCTGAACGTCTTTTGGGAAACAGCTTCCTCCATAACCGATTCCGGGAAATAAAAAACGTTTCCCAATCCGGTCATCAGAACCGATACCGGTACGTACCATGTCCACATCGGCTCCTAACTTTTCGCAGAGGTTGGCAATCTCATTCATAAAGGTGATCTTGGTTGCCAGGAACGCGTTTGCTGCGTATTTGGTCAACTCAGCGGATTTCTCATCCATGAAAATGATCGGATTACCCGATCGAACGTATGGACGGTACAATTCGTCCATGAGTTTTTTAGCTTTTTCCGACGTGGTTCCAACGACTACGCGATCCGGCTTGAGAAAATCATCGACTGCAAAACCTTCCCGTAAAAATTCGGGATTGGAAACAACATCGAAGAATTCCTCTTTCACATTTTCCAGCATGGCCACTCTTACTTTTTCTGCTGTTCCTACCGGAACGGTACTTTTATCAACGATCACTTTGTAATCGGTAATGATTTTTCCTAATTCTTTTGCAACAGAAAGTATGTAACTCAGGTCTGCTGAACCATCTTCTCCGGGAGGGGTGGGCAATGCAAGAAAAATAATTTTTGCTTTTACCACCGCTTCTTTCATATCTGTGGTAAAGCTTAAGCGCCCCGCTTTAATGTTGCGGTGGAATGGAAAGAAATTGAAAACATACTGGATGACAAACCGACACCGC
>JABDFG010000108.1:0-1737 GCA_013286655.1 Bacteroidota bacterium | reverse complement strand
TAGATGGGGACCAGCCCATCTTTCATTTTTTTTACTTTTTCTGAATTATTGTCTACACAAATAACGTTATTCCCTGTTTCGGCAAGGCAGGTACCTGTTACCAAACCAACATACCCTGTACCGATTACTGCTATGTTCATATTTAAGAAGAAGGTTTTATTTTACAAATTCCAATACTGAATCGGTAATGTAGTTTATTGTTTCTTTTGTTAACTCCGTATGCATGGGCAACGACATGACCGAATTACATAATTTTTCAGTTACGGGAAAATCACCCTGTTTATAACGGGCATCCTTATATGCTTTCTGCAGGTGTAATGGAATGGGGTAATAGATCATGGCGGGGATTTCTTTTGCGGTCAGAAACTCTTTTAGTTTTGAACGATCGACATTCTTGAGCTGTAAGGTATATTGATGAAATACATGGGTTAAATTTTTAACCCGTGTAGGTATTTTAAGTTTAGGATGATGGGCAAAGGCCATGTCATACAGAGCCGCCGCATTATTACGCGCGACAGCATATTCGTCCAGGTGCTTCAGTTTAATTTTCAAAATAGCGGCCTGGATACTATCTAAGCGTGAATTGACACCTATTGAATCGTGAATGTATTGAACCGATTGACCATGGTTAGCGATCATACGACAGGCATTGGCCAGGTTATCATCATCCGTATACATCGCTCCTCCATCGCCATAACAACCCAGATTTTTGGAAGGGAAAAACGAAGTGCAACCGATTGTCCCGATTGTTCCGGCCCTTTTCTTTGCTCCGTCTGCAAAGGTATATTCCGCACCTATGGCTTGCGCGACATCCTCTATCACAAATAGGTTATGTTTAAGGGCAAGCGCCGTTATTTTTTCCATATCGGCACATTGGCCAAATAAGTGTACCGGTACAATGGCCCTGGTTTTAGAGGTAATCGCTTTCTCTATGGCTTGTACATCAATGTCAAACGTATCCGGATATACATCTACCAGGACGGGTGTAAGTCCCAACAAAGCAATTACTTCCGCGGTCGCCACATAGGTAAAATCTGCCGTAATCACTTCATCGCCCGGTTTCAAACCCAAAGCCATCATGGCGATCTGAAGGGCGTCCGTTCCGTTAGCGCATGGAATCACATGCTTTACCCCGAGGTAGTGTTCTAAATCGGATGCAAACCCCTTCACTGCAGGTCCATTGATAAACGTCGTAGTGTCCAGTACATTTTGAATAGCGCTGTCCACTTCCGTCTTGATCTTTTCATATTGACTTTTCAGGTCAACCATCTGAATTTTTCGCATTACCTTTTCCATTCGGTGATCGGATTGCTGGATGCAAAGCCGTACGAAATCTTTACAGGAAAAGAAGACGATCAGTTTTACGTACCGGAAAACATCGGGAAAGGATGGATTGTCAAAACCAAACCTGGAAACGCTTCTCAGTACGATTTTACCTATACAGATGAAAAAGGACTTACACAAACCATCCAGGGTCTTTCCCGTTCATTCAATCCGGAATACTGGAATTACGCCAAACTCATTTCAGGCGTTCTGCGGTATGGAATGCCCTTAACGCAGGTAATTGATCTGGTTGAAAATCTGAAATTATACAGCGAGACCATCAATACCTGGAAAATGGGAGTCATGCGTGCGTTGAAGCGTTATGTAAAAAATGGAACTGTCCCGGAGGACCATAAATGTCCCTCCTGCGGAGATCCGGACGGTTTAATTTTCGAAGAAGGATGCCTGAAGTGT
>JABDFG010000107.1 GCA_013286655.1 Bacteroidota bacterium | reverse complement strand
TGGTCTGTATCGAAAAAGTGAAATCACCTTTACTCCGAACGCTTTCAACCAAAGTACCAATTCCAATTATATGAGTACCGGAGGATCAACAAGTACAACGGAATCGGGATCAAAATACAGTTCTAACATGCAAAACCTGGGCCTCGTAGGTGTGTTTAGTAGCCACAAAAGCCCTGAGGAAGGTGGATGGCAAAGTTTTAACATGGGATTTGGCTATAATCAATTGGCAGATTTTAACAACAGCATGAATGCGCAGGGTTATAATTATACCAACAGTTCACTTGCGAGTGTTTATGTAAATAATGCGAATGGAAATCAGGTGTCCAATCTGAATCCGAATGCGGAGGCTTTGGCGTATCAGACTTTTCTGATAGATAACCCGGGAACTAACCCAAACCAGTATACAAGCTATCTGCCGACAGGTGGTGTCTTTCAGCAAAACTCTGTTTTATCATCCGGAAGCATGGGTGAAACAGCCCTTTCCTTTGCAGGAAATTACGATAATAAATTCTACATAGGCGGAACGATCGGTTTTCAAAACATCAATTATAATTCCAGCTCCTCTTATACCGAAACAGCCTTACGGGATTCAACCGGAGGCGTTCATTCATTCAATGTAAATCAACAACTCACAACAACCGGTTTTGGAGTGAATCTGAAGCTGGGTATGATTTACCGGGTAAACGACTGGATGCGCATTGGTCTGGCAGCTCACAGCCCGACTCAGTTCAATATGCACGATGCATATACAACCAATTTCACAACTTCCTTCAAGGACAGTACACATCAGGCAGGTAATGTCGGCTCTTATGATTATACCCTAATTACACCCCCAAGGCTTATTGGAAGTTTAGGTTTCGTGATTGCTCAACGGGGATTGATTGGCATTGATTACGAAGTGGTGGATTATACCTATGCTAATCTAAGCTCGGCAGATGCCGGAGTTTTTACGGCCGCCAATAATGCGATACAAAGCAAATATACTACAGCAGGTAATTTAAGAGTGGGGGGAGAATGGAGAGTGATCGATAACATTTCGTTGAGAGCCGGGTATGCCTTATATGGCAACCCTTACCAATCCGGAGCTAATATCAATGCAGGTCGCACAAGTTATTCAGCAGGTATCGGATTTCGGGAAAACAAGTTTTACATCGACCTGGCTTACGTGCTCACACAATACAACGAAAACTATTACTTCTACGATCCTACGATCGTAAGCGTGAATCCGGTTAAAAATAGCTTTAGTGCTACCAGTGTGATGATGACACTCGGATTAAAGTTTTAATGGGATACCATAAACTTCCTCGTAACGTCTTCATCACCGAGAGAAAGTTTTACGAAATAGATTCCGGATGTCAAATAAGGCATTTCAATTGATTCCGTATAGTTTCCTTCAGCAAGTGTTCCCATACTCTTAATAAATTGAATTTGTCCGATCATATTGTAAACGGATATTTTCACATCCGTGTTTTTAGACAATCCGAAAGAGGTCTCTAATGTATTCTTAGTCGGGTTCGTGTATACCGAAAAACTGGAAATAGAACGGGTTTGTGATTCTACAATTCCGGTCACCGGAGAATAAAATACGGTAACGGTAATAACATCCAGGCTTGCCGTAGGAGAATTAGCACTAATGTTTTTTACCAACAGGTCAACTCCGAAAGTACTGTCATTGATTTCTGCAACCGTCCAGGTGGTTCCCCAAAGATCGGTCGAGCCTCCATAATACGCGTAGGCATTCGTTGTTCCCCAATAGCTGCTGGAAGCTTCATTTGAACCAACGGCGGTACTCCCATCTTTCGTGAGAGACACAATAGAATCGTTCAGGGAACTTACCAAGCTGGACATTCTTTTTACCCCCACACTTATTCCAAGAATGGTCGAGCTTCCGGCAATATTAAATCCATATTTCGTTGCAAATAACTGGCGGGAAAACCCGAAGTATGGAGTGGAAACCGGTGATAAAGAATCCGCAGCAAATAAACCATCTTCCGTTTTTGCATTGGATTGATTGTACCAATCTGCGCCCTGGCAAAATTTACGATTAGGGCATGTAACGGTACTTGAAAAAACTTTTCCAGGACTATTCGGAACAACTGGGTTTTGTGAGAAAAGAGAAGAAACACCGATAAAAAATAAAAGAGTAATTGTTTTGATTTTCATGGTTTAGAGTTTTTAGATAAACTATGGATGCATTGCCATTTGTGTTAATTTTATTGCTTCACTGATATGTCTCGCTGAACGTTCTTTTAGTCCTTCAGCTGCTGCATTATCTTCTTCTTTCGTAACATCACTTTCTGCTTTTCTCAGAAACTCAACAGCGTCATGAAGACGACCTATATGATCAGGATTCTCATCCACCTGTGGATGAGAATTGATGTCTTTCCCATCATCCACCGCTGCTTTTTTAATATCGTTGATCGCAGCATTGATTTCTTTGACAGCATTCATTTCACTGATAGTCTGCTGCCAGTCACCGGGCCTGTGTTCAATAAGCCAGCGGGCGGAACGTAAATCTGCAAGGGCGTGTAAATAAGCAGGGTGCTTTTCTTGTGGCACCACGGTTACTTTACATCCTGAGAACTGGAGAAGGTTACAAAACAGAAATGAAATAAAAAACAAGGAAACAACCTTTTGAGCTTTCATGTAGTGAAATTAAAAAAAACATTTGTCATGTGAATCAAAGTGCGCGACATTTCACTATTTATTTCAGAAGTGTCACATTTCCCTTTCTGCTGATGGATTGCCCATTGGATAAAGTAGCTGCCAGGTAATAGGTAAAAACCCCAGTATCCATAGCCTTTCCTCTGAAGGTTCCATTCCAGCCGGTTGATGGAATTGTTGTTTCAAACACCAGTTCTCCCCAACGATCATAGACCGTAAATTTCATTTCTGTTATGCAATCCGGGGCATGAACATAAAGCACATCATTCTTGCCATCCCCATTGGGAGAAAAGGCTGTCGGTATAAACAGATAGGAAGCTTCACAATCAACAACCGTTATCAATACACTGTCTTTTGCCGTACATCCATTGGCATCCGTTACCGTTACCACATAATCCGTTGTTTGGCCGGGATTTGCTATGGGATTGTAAATGCCGGCATTATTCAGTGAACCTACCGGTGTCCAGGAATAATTCAATCCTCCACTGGCTGATAACGTTATGCTTGCTCCTCTTGTTATGGTCGCAGCTGATCCTGCATCAGCTATCGGGTCCGGTAAAACAGCTATACTTGCTGCGGTTGTAGCCGTACATCCGCTGCCATCCGTTACCGTTATCGTATAGCTCCCACCTGCAAGGCCGATTTGATTCTCACTGGTAGAGGCATTACTCCAGCTATAGCTTAACCCTGTTCCCGTAGCCACTACGGTAATGCTTCCATCCGTCTTTCCTATACACGTAGGTGATGTACTTAGTACACTTACTTCCGGAACGGTGCTGGTAACAATTACCGTTGAAGTTGCCGTACAACCATTGCTGGCATCGGTAGCTGTAACAGTATACGTTCCTCCTGCACTCACAGTAGCAGGATCACTTGCTCCTGACAAAGCTCCTCCATCCCAGACCATCGCATTACCAGCACTGGTGCCCGTTAAGGTCGAACTGGGCGTTGTGCAGGTAATTGCATTACTGGCTACCGCTGAGGTTATAATTGGAGGTGTTGTATTACTGGATACCGTTACAGTTGCATCTGCCTTACAGCCGTTACTGGGGTCGGTTACTTCCAGG
>JABDFG010000106.1 GCA_013286655.1 Bacteroidota bacterium | reverse complement strand
CATCTCATGGTCTGGTTGTCCTGCTGGATCCTATCGAGACGGGAGGGTGGCTCAGTATGCTGGAGGCAAACGGCATGACAAAAGCGTTTAATTATGGTGTCTATGTGGGCAATCGTTACAAGAATTTTACGAACATAATTTGGATAAGTGGGAATGATTTCCAAAGCTGGAGAACGGCAAGCGATGATTCGCTTGTTATGGCTGTTATTAAGGGCATCCGGTCGGTGGATAAGAATCATCTGCATACTGCTGAACTGGATTATCTGGTGAGTTCTACTTTAGACGATGCTTTATTAAGTCCTCTGATTTCTCTGAATGCTGCCTATACTTATTATTCGACGTATGCAGAAGTGTTACATGCATACAATCAAAGTTCGACGGTACCTGTCTTTATGGTAGAGGCACATTATGAACTGGAAGATGTGGGAGGAGAAATGGGAACTCCTTTGGTACTCAGAAGGCAGGAATACTGGACGATGACTTCCGGAGCCACCGGGCAACTTTATGGGAATCATTACACCACCGGTTTTGAAACGAATTGGAAGGCCAATCTGGAAACCGAGGGATTGACAGAACTCAATTACATGAAAAATCTCTTTACTTCTGTTCCCTGGTACCAACTGATACCAGACCAAAACCAAAAAATCATCACGGCGGGCTTCGGGACGTTTTCGACATCCCTTGAACCAGGGGATAATGATTATGCGACAGCTACCCGTACTCCGGACGGAAAACTGGTTATTGCATTCATACCGACTATCCGTGCCTTTACGGTTGATATGACAAACTTGTCGGGATCTGTAACAGCGCAATGGTATGACCCAACAGCAGGAACCTATACCCCTGTCACTGGTTCTCCCTTTGCAAATACCGGGACACAGCAATTTACAGCTCCTGGCAACAACAGTGCAGGAGATGAGGACTGGGTATTGGTGCTGAGTTCGGGTGATATTACGACCTCGCTGTCAAACATTCCTGATAATACGAATCCCTCCATTAAACTATACCCTAATCCTGCCGGGGATAAAATTTATTTTAATGTAAAGGGAGCAATTGCAGAAGTAAATATGAGTATATTTTCAGTTGATGGAAAAATAGTTATTAAAAAAACTTTAAACTTTCCAACTTTAAACTCAATTGATGTGTCGGGTCTTGCACCCGGAATTTATTTTGTACAGATTGCAACTGATGGTTTTGTGTCAAATCAAAAAATCGTTATTAGCAGGTAGGTATAGAAATTACAATAAATGATCTCAACATATTTAAACAATTCTCATGAAAAGGACATTACTTTTTTCCTGCCTTGCGCTAAACACTGCCATAGGTTATTGTAAAATCAATTCTCAGGATACCATCAAAGCTGCTTCCTGCAGCGATACGGATGTGCAGGCGGCTCTTAATTCAGTGACGGCTCTGACCAAGGTGGTTTTAATCCCGGCCGGAACCTGCCACTGGACGAGCCAAGTTTCGCTTGTTGTACCTTCCGGGAGAACTTCTCTTTCGATTCTTGGGGCTGGAAACTATAACATAACGGGTGGAGCTGACTCCACGGTTATTGTGGATGACTTTGCTTCCGGAAATTACGATCTGAGTATTGCCACAGGTGACTCTTCTTCTTTTTTCAGACTTGCCGGATTGACTTTCCAGGGAGGAAATGATGGTGGCACTGCCAATACCAAATGGAACGGTATGATCGGTATTGGTGGGTATTGTCAAAATATGAGGGTGGACCATATGCATATTAATCATCTTACTTATACGGTTTCTGATAATGGTGCCGGACTGGGCTTAAGCGGAGCTTTATTTGGTGTTACAGACCATAATGTGTTTGATGGAAACGCGAGTGGTGTCAATAATGAAATCCATGTTTATCAAGGCAATCTTTTCGGTGACAGCAATGGTCGCGGAGATGGTGCCTGGGCGAATCCTACTTTGCTCGGAGGCAGAAGTTTCATGTTTATTGAGGATAATCTATTTAACAATAGTATTGGTGAAGACTGCACTTCTGGTGGAAGGTTTGTTGTCAGGTACAATACGTTCAACAGCGCTTCTCTTGAAACTCATCCAACAGGTGGGGGTGGTGCTGATAACAGGGGTTGCCGGGCATGGGAGATTTATAACAATACGTTCAATGGTTCCAACTCAAGTCCTTTATTTAATGTTTTTTTCTTAAGTTCTGGCACAGGGGTTATCTGGGGCAATTCAGCACCAACCGGATATGAATACCTGGTTTCGATCCATTCCATGAGGACCGATAATAGTACTTATCCTGAAACGCCTACTCCAAATGGCTGGGGCTATTGTGGTACGGCTTTTAATGGGACCGGTTCTGCCTGGGACCAGAATAACCCAGCCACAACGGGTTGTGCCTGTATTGATCAACCAGGGCGGGGGAAGGGAGATCTTATTACGGGTTTGATGCCCAATGCAGTCAATTCGGCTACCGGAACAATTTCCTGGCCACATCAGGCTCTTGAACCTGTTTACGAGTGGAATGATACCTGGAATCCGGTTCCCGGGTATCCTGGTGTAGTTTTTAATAATTATGATCCAACAGTTCTTGTTCAGAATCATGATTACTACCAGTATAAAGACAGTTTCAATGGCACAGTTGGGGTGGGCAGTGGATTGCTTGCGCAAAGACCTTCAACCTGTACTTTGAATACGGCTTATTGGGCTTCGGATCACAATACACTTTACCAGTGTACCGCGACCAACACCTGGACAGCGTATTATACTCCTTATTGCTATCCCCATCCATTGGTGAGCGGGATTGGTTGTAATATTACCACAGCAATTCTACCGCATCAAGTTGTAGATAAGCAAATTAAAATTTACCCTAACCCTGCCCGGGATAAAATTTATTTGGATATGTCGGGGGTGATGAAGCTAGCAAATGTGAGCATTTATACAATTGACGGTCAACTAGCCGCAAAACAAACCATACTTGTTCAGCCGTCGGCTGGGAATATGCAAACGGAAAATACACTGGATGTGGCAAGTTTTTCACCAGGGATGTATTATGTGCAGATTGCAAATGAAAACTTCCGTTCAAATCAAAAAATAATTATTGAGAGGTAAAAGCCTGCGTATGAATTCTCCTAAGTGAAATACTCATGGGTCCCTTGTTTTTTATTTAGCACTTCCAGAAAAGACTTTTTACTTATTTTACTATCTATCCAGGAAATAAAATCAAAATACTCCAGGGCGTTTTTTTCATAAATAGTTCGGTTGAGCCCGATGATTTTTTCTTTTAATCCGGCGAGTTGCCGGAGAAACTCATCAGCTTCCTGATTTTTCAATAATTTAGTGCGCATAAAGTTGATAAAAACAGTTTCTATTTTATATAAACGTTTCCTTTTCGTAATAAAATCATAGGTAGATTTGATTAAAGACTCCGATAAATTTTCCTTTTGCATCTCATATTGAGTGATCAGGTAAAGTAACTTACAATAGCAATAAACATCATCTCTCACTTCCATCTCCTCTTTTTTACGATTTAATATTTTATGTAGGTAGAAAAGCGTTTGTTTATAATTACCCAGGATGAAATGAATATGTGAAAAATTATAATAAAAAGTCAGTAGATAGGATTCCTTTATTGTATGCGCATACTTTTTTATCAGTTGTTCAATAATGGGTATGTTCTCCAATGCCTTTTGATAATTACCGGAGCTTAGATACACATCTATTTCCTTATCGTAACTTTTGATTAAAAAAGATTGAATTATT
>JABDFG010000105.1:3598-3771 GCA_013286655.1 Bacteroidota bacterium | reverse complement strand
ATAAACAAAACTGTGCTATTGATGTTATCCCGGATGGATGGATGGGCCTGGATATTGGCCCGAAGTCGGAAAAAATAAATGAGGAAGTGATTTCCAGCTCCCGGACTATTTTATGGAATGAACCGTTAATAAAATAAGCTTATACATGGTATCGTATCCCGCTACATCCAGCC
>JABDFG010000105.1:0-3588 GCA_013286655.1 Bacteroidota bacterium | reverse complement strand
ATTTTATGGAATGGACCTATGGGCGTTTTTGAAATGAGCAATTTTGAGTCTGGTACAAAATCTGCGGCACTCGCGATTGCAAGTGCTACCAAGAAGGGCTGCTATACCTTGATCGGTGGGGGAGATTCCGTTGCGGCTATTAATAAATATAAGCTGGCGAACGAGGTGAGTTATGTTTCTACAGGCGGTGGTGCTTTACTGGAATATATTGAGAGTGGTACGCTTCCGGGGGTGGAGGCGATGGGGGATTAGGAAATTAGGATTAAGGATTTGGGAAATCCGACGAAAGGAGGATTCATAAGCACCTTATAAATAAGAATAAAGGATGCGAATAAATGCGAAGCATTCATGAACTCAAATGGAAATAAAGGAAGAGATGTAAATAATTAGGATTTGGGATTAAGGATTTGTATGCAAGTTTCTGATTGCGGGTACTGCCAGTTTAATTCCTTCCATATAATATTTATAGAGCAGGGAGGATTCCTGGGTTTTGGAGGGAATCAGTTTGAAGCGATTTTCAATGCTGCTTAGCAGGTATAACAGTGCTCCTGTGATAAGCAAAAATTTAAGGGCGCCAAAAATGGCTCCGATTATTTTGTTCAGAATTCCCAGGGCGGCCATTTTGACGGCTTTTTCCATTAGCTTGGCTAAAAAGAATACCAGAATGACAATCCCTATAAACGTAAGGGCAAAGGCGATGAGCTGTGTGTGGGAATAATGCCAGGCTAATTTATGTTCCATAAATCCTGCAATAAAGGCTGAAAAATGGAGCGCTCCCAATACCCCGAGCAGAAAGGCCGCGATGCCGGCCAACTGGATGATAAAACCTTTTACAAAGCCCCGGTATAAGCCCCAAAGCAAGGGTATAAGTAAAAACAGGTCGAGCAGGTTCATTGGTACTGCTAAGCTACTAATTGTAAACATTAAAAAAACAGTACCTTTGCAATCCTTTCCATTAAGATATTTATATGACTGAAAAGCATATTAAACTTGGGTTATTTGGCTTTGGATGTGTTGGCCAGGGCTTATACGATATTCTGAATCATTCTCAGGGTTTGAAGGCGGATATTGAAAAGATCTGCGTGAAGGATCATGCTAAAAAACGCAAAATTGACGCGAAGTATTTTACCTATGACAAGGAAGACATTCTTAACCGCAAGGACCTGGATGTAATTGTTGAATTGATCGATAATTCTCAGGATGCTTATGAAATTGTAAGCCGTGCCCTGAATAATGGGGTGAGTGTTGTTACGGCCAATAAAAAAATGCTGGCTGAAAATTTTGAGGCGTTGTATCAGCTGCAGGAAAAAAATAATGTGGCCTTGATTTATGAGGGTTCGGCGGGTGGAAGTATTCCTATTATCCGTAACCTGGAAGAGTACTATGATAATGAATTGCTGAGCAGCATCCGTGGTTTGTTGAATGGTTCCTGTAATTATATCCTGACCCGCATGGAACTGGAGAACATGGATTATGGGAAAGCGCTCGGCATGGCTCAGGAATGTGGTTTTGCGGAATCAGACCCCTGGCTGGATGTAGCGGGATACGATACCATGTATAAGCTTATTTTATTAACGGTTCATTCCTTTGGCATTATTCTCAAGCCTGAACAGGTATTAACTCTCGGGATCCAGAATATTTCCTTTGATGATATCACGTACGCGAAAGAAAAGGGACTTCGCATAAAACTGATTGCCACGGCTCATAAGGTGGGCGATAAATTCAGGGTATATGCGCTTCCGCATTTTGTGAATAAGGAAAGTGATTTGTATAATGTCTTGTATGAGAATAATGGTGTAGAAGTGGAAGGTGCTTACTCCTGTAAACAGACATTTGTCGGGAAGGGTGCGGGAAGCCATCCTACCGGAAGCGCTGTATTGTCGGATATTTCTGCTCTTACTTACCACTATAAATATGGTTATAAGAAGCTAAAAAAACTGCGTCAGCAGCACAAGGGTAATTTTGATTCGGGAAAACTCCTGGATGTTGATTTTGACATAAAGGTTTATATACGGTTCGCGGATAAGAATGATTTGAAGGGGATTGAGATTGTTGCTGTTGAAGAGGAATTCAAGTCGGCTAAAACCAATTATATCGTGGCGACTGTTAAATTCAACTCTTTGTTTGATTTAAAAGGAAAACAGGACAGTAAATTATTTGTGTGCGTAGTATAAGGGTTTCCTTACTTTCCGTAAAAAAGCCGGTCTAAAAAAAACTGAAAACGGCTCCTACGTTTATATTAAAAAGTCCGGTGCTCATGACGGATGTTCGTGGGCTTCCATTACTGGCAGGTGGAGCTCCGGGTGGCGGGACGGATGGCCCGGTGTAATCAACGGTATAACGGCTAAAGGTAGGTGCTCCGCCTAAGTAATCTCCGCTCAGGGTAATTCCAATCTGATCAATAATTTTAAATTTTAAGCCCGCCCCAAAATCATATCCGAATGCATCAGCTGGTTTATAGCTTATCGTATAATTATACGTTGACCCATCAAAAACAATAACAGGATTCAGGTTACTGTATTTCGCGGTCATAAGTCCGGCCAGGACATGTGCTTCCAACGTGAACCAGGAACCGAGCGGAAAATTAAAAAAAGGGCCGGCCAGGTAGGATCCTATATAATAGGGTGTCGCATTGATTGCCACGGAACCTTGTAATATGGGGATATTATAATATTGATTTTGGTATGCGGAGGCATTGAATCCATTGATATTAGCGTTTCCCTGCGCCATGATTCCGATGTGCTTCGTTAAACGGTAACCTGCTTTAAGACTAAAGGTAATTCCGGTTGTTGCCCAGCCTTTTACTTTGGTGGTATCCTTACGCCCAATCGTGTCGGATTTTCCAAAATTCTGACTGGGGGAACCTACTCCGACAGAAACACCAACTATTAGCCGCTGGTCCAACTCTCCCGCATGAATGGTGGAACTTATCACCAGTACTGTCAAGAGCGGGAGTAGGATATATTTTTTCATGTTTTAAAATTACATGAATTTTTTAAATAATGGAGCGCAAAAAAAAGGGCTCTCCTAAATGAGAGCCCCCTTTTCCTTTAATAAACCAAGGCATTATTTTGTCAGCATTATTCGTGTTGTTGATTCCTGCTGATCTGTATTTAGTTTCAGGAGATACATACCTGCATTCAGTTGTTCTAAATTTACCTGAATTTGATACGTACCGGCTGATTTGTTCTGATTTTCAATGTTCATCACTTTGTTTCCTAATACATCGTATACTTCCATGTTGACCGGTGCGGTGGTACCAAGTGTATAGGTGATGTTAACCATTGCTCTGGCGGGATTAGGATAGACTTTTAATCCCATGTCTTGTAGGGTCGTTTCGCTGATGCCGGTTGTAATACCGCAATTTTTAGTAACCGATGAAGTGGCTGTAGCACCTTTCGAATCCGTTACTGTTACGGTATATATTCCATTTGTCTTATTTTGATCGTAACTCGATGAATCTCCATCGGACCATTTATAAGAATAAGGATAGGTTCCGCCATAAGCCTGAGCATACATGTACCCGTTTTGAAACCCTATGCTGTCGCAAGAGGAATAAGCACGGACATTCAAAGGAACCGATGAACA
>JABDFG010000104.1 GCA_013286655.1 Bacteroidota bacterium | reverse complement strand
TCTGTGATGCATCCGGAACGATGAGTACGGAACTTTGTGGAAATGGACTTTGTGGAACAGGTCGCATTATAAATGGTGTAACCTACTCGCAAAATCAGTTTGTAACAGTTAAATCCATTACAGGTTCCGGAAGCGGACCCTACAAAGTGACGATTACTCCCGGGCTGTATGCCAGTAACTGGCGTGCTTCCCGAAGCCCAGGAGCCTCTTGGGTGGGAAATACACTGAATCTGATTGGGATTGAAGATTTAACAATCGATAATACCGGAACAGGCACAAATACGAAAGCAGGTCTAGTCATGGAAAATTGTTCTCAATGCTGGGTTAAAAATGTCCGTTCCATTAAAGGTAACCGGAATCATATTTGGCTAATTAATTCCAGTCAGGATGAGGTTGTGGATAGTTATTTTTACGGAACCCAGCATTCGGCTCAACAAAGCTATGGTGTGGAGATGTATGGAACGGGGGATATTCTTGTTCAAAACAATATTTTCGACGCAGTGACCTGTCCAACCATGCTTGGAGACGGAGCCGGAAATGTGATCGCTTATAATTATGGAATTAACAATGCTTACAATCCTCCTCCAACATGGATGCAAGGTTCATCCATAGGTCACGACGCAGGAAATCAAATGGATTTATACGAGGGTAATGAATTCAGTCAAATCGGTAACGATCTGCTGCATGGAAGTAGTGCCACAAGTACGATATTCAGAAATTTAATTCCCGGCTGGCTTACCGGAAAAATTCAGAATACAATACCGGTAGAAATTGATGGGGGCAGGGGTTATAATATTATTGGTAATGTATTAGGTACAGCGGGTTACCATACGAATTATGAATGTTCTCCCACAACAGGTTTCAGCAGTGTGATGACTTCGGTCTATTTGCTCGGGTTTGCCTATGATTGTATAGGTGGCATTGCCCCACCACCGGTGAATGATACGCTTGCGGTAAGCACGTTGATGCGTTGGGGTAATTACGATGTGGTAAAAAATGCAGTACAGTGGAATACGTCGGAGATTCCTACCAAAGCGGTTCCTTTTATTAATGCCACCGCTATTCCCAGTAACCATAACCTTCCACCTTCCCTGTATCTCGCTTCCAAACCCTCCTGGTGGCCGGCATCTATTAACTGGCCGCCAATCGGGCCAGATGTTACAAATGGTAACATACCAAATGTCGGGGGGTATGCGAATATGAATCCTGCCCATGTATGTTTTCTTAGTACACCAATTGACACAAGTTACCAGACTACTTATAAAATTACCGGCGCGAATTGGAATTCCGGCACTCAAACAGCGACGATTACAATTGGGCCCAATGACCTAAATCCATCGGATGTAATAACAATTACTGGGATTAATCCTTCCGGATATAACGGCACATTTAATGTTACGGCGGTTACCGGCAATTCGATCAGTTACGATTTGTTGACTAATCCAGGTGTTTATTCAAATAGTGGAGTATTTAAATATCCCAATATTCTTAATTTCAACGCCTGTAGTAACACTATTACAACAAATGTTCCCAACAATGTAAAATCAACTCCAGCTATTAAAATTTATCCAAACCCGGCGCAGGATAAAATTTACCTGGATGTAACGGGTTCGGTGACCACCTTAAATGTTTCTATTTATTCCATAGAAGGAAAAAAAGTGGCTGGCCAGGTGATGGATGTGCAAAATGACAGGATAATTAATGTCTCCGATTTATCGCCAGGGGTTTATTTTTTGCAATTCTCCAACACAAGTTTTGTGTCAAATCAGAAAATAGTAATCAGCAGATAAAATAATTGGAAGACAAGATGAACAAGATGTGTCATAACACTTTCTAATCTAATCTTTGTACCATGAAAAAAGCAATCGTTCTACTAATTGTCGCTACCAATTATGTGTCAGCACAAATTACATCGCCTATCGATACCAATCGTAGTATTGATTGGACGCATGCAGGCATACCGGGTGGAATACCCAATAGGACCCTAGTGTACACCACCATTAGTCCTGGTACTTATGGAAATGGAGCGAAGGATGCGACCATTGGAATACAAACGGCACTTAATAACTGTCCGGAAAACCAGGTAGTATACCTATCTGCTGGTATGTATAGAATTAATGGTAGTCTCCAAATTCCTTCCAATGTGACTTTGCGTGGGGCAGGTCCGCAAAAGACGGTACTTAAAGGATACGGTTCTGAACAAGCTATGATTACATTTGGTACGGCAGTTACACCACTTGAAATGAATAATTCCGTTCCGGTTACAAGCGGAACAAATCGTGGTTCCAAAACTATTTCATTAAGCAGTGCAAGTGGTATTGTTGTCGGGTCTTATTTGATGATCACAGAACTCAATGACACAAGTTTTGTCTCCATTGATGGCGGTGGCGGGGGGACGTGTGACCAGGGGAATTGTACCTGGTGCGATGGAGGTCAAGGTTGGAATGGTACACGGACCTTGGGTCAGATCGTGGAAGTTACTTCTGTAAATGGTAATAGCATAGGAGTGAGTCCTTCCCTGTATCTTACTTATAAAAGAACCCTTTCTCCCTTGGCCACCGCTTTCACTGCTGGCTCCAAATATGCCGGAGTGGAAGATTTGCAGGTGTATGCAGATAGCACAGGTTATGGGATGAATTTCTTTATGAGCGGCTGCGCTTATTGTTGGATTAAGAATGTAGAAAGTAATTATGCTGATGGAGATCATGTAGATGCCTACTATTCTTATCGCTGTGAAATCCGGGATAGTTATTTTCACGATGCCTTTTTGCATACGCCCGGGATATATGATTCGGATATTTTACTTGCTGAAAAAACCAGCTGCTGTTTACTGGAGAATAATCAATTTTGGAGACTTCATACTTCGGTTATGTTAAATTGGGGATCAGCCGGTAATGTGATAGCTTATAACTACTCAAGTGGAAATTTCGATATCAATTCTCCGAATGTCACCATGATGGATTTTTCCATGCATGGAGCTCATCCTATGTTTAATTTGTATGAGGGAAATGTCGCAACTTCTTTTCATCCGGATGATATTTGGGGTTCCTCCAGCGACAATACAGCATTTAGGAATTGGTTTAAGGGAACCACCAAAATTTGTAATCCGATGTCCGGGCGGGGATTAGCCGATACCGCCAATTCCTGGTGGGCGTGCCAGGCTAACCGGGCTGTTTGTATTGATGCTTGGAGCAGAAAATATAATTTAGTGGGAAATGTGGTGGGTTCAACAGATTTGCTGAAAGTCACCTACTATAATAATGGAACAAGAATCCTTCCAATGACTCCGATGATTATAGCCAGGAGTACCAGGGCTTATGATGATGGTACGTATGGCTATTCGTTCGGGTATGCAGGAGGGGGAGGAGGAGATGATGGGAGTTGTTCGGGCGATACTACCATTCCGTTCACAACTGCTTTTATACATGGTAATTACAACTACGCCAACAGCTCGATAACCTGGGATCCTTCTGTCTCCAATCATTCTCTCCCGGTTTCTCTTTACCTCAGCACTAAGCCATCCTGGTTCGCCAGTACTGTATGGCCTTTAATAGGTCCTGATGTGAAAGGGTATGCCAATAAAAATCCAGCTGAAGTCTGCTTTGAAAAGGGATTAATGCCAACCTGTCTGCAAAGTAATCCAACAGGTATTCAGAATAATCAAACGAAGGATAAGGGGATAAACGTATATCCAAACCCTGCCCGGGATAAAATTTATTTTGAAGTTAAGGGAGACCTTTTGAAGGCTAATGTAAGTGTTTACTCAATTGATGGGAAATTGATTTCCTTTCAAACTTTAAACTTTCAAACGGATAACACAATAGATGTATCCGGTCTTTCGCCTGGTATGTATTTCGTACAAGCTGTAACTGAAAATTTTTATTCAAATCAGCGGATCATTATTGCCAGGTAAAGGTATTTTCTTCCCTTTT
>JABDFG010000103.1:3635-4031 GCA_013286655.1 Bacteroidota bacterium | reverse complement strand
ACTACTTCATCTATTGGAGCCTGATAGTAAAGCCCCTCAATCCTGTCATTATCCATTACGTTGTAACTTACCGGAAACTCTCCTGCAGGGGTTTTTACTTTACCTATATGAACCGCTACCCTATTGCCTAAGAAGGAGGCCACCCCGTAAAAAAGCGAATTTTTGGGTATTTGAAGATCCTTGTAATTCATCTCTTCCATGTTTCTAACAACCATTGCAGTACTGGCCATTAGTTTCTGGTCTCCATAAACCTGGGCTAAGTAGTAATCTTTTGTGTTTTCGTTTTGCGCTACAGAACTACCCGCGCTACTTTTTATAGTTCCAAAGGGATTTTTATTTGTAGCCGGTACTATTTCGGGGCTTTTTGCAGTAGTAACTTGCTCGGTACTTTGAACC
>JABDFG010000103.1:0-3625 GCA_013286655.1 Bacteroidota bacterium | reverse complement strand
ACTGTCCGTTATTTGAATTCGGATTGCTTGATAAAACCGGTACAGTAGCTTTGGGGATCGTGGGTACACTATTTTGTGTTTTGTTTGTAACACTCTCTTGGAACGGCTTATTATCCTCAGCAAAACTTCTTAAATCAATGGGCTGTACATACTGGTTTCCGTCCCCGAAGTTTTCTTTCTTTTTCTTCTCTGCCGAGAGTTCATCAATTATCTGATTTTTGGTTTTTTCTTCCGGTAGTTTCGTGTCTTCCACTTTCATTTCAGTCATTTGAGGCATCCCCGTAAGCTGATCTGTTTTATGATAGGTAATGGTCCTAATTATGATAAATACAGCAAGTAGGCCGAGGCCACTGAAATAAAGAATCTTAGTTAATTTTCTGTTATCCACTTATTTTAAAATATTTGCTCCTTGTATGATAGAGCCGTCTATTTTTATTTTTAAGATCCTATCTCCCCTACTCTCCCTAAAGAGAATCATTAAGTATCCCTTGTCAGCCAGCCCAAAGGAGGGGATGCCGTAGGTTAAAGCCAAAGTCTTTAGCGGTGGAACCTCTTTCACTAATGGCTGCCCCACCGGAAATACATCATTGGCATTACTTTTTCCTTTTTTTACTGTTCCCTTAGCTAAATGCTGATAATACTGAAAGGAGATAAAATCCAGTTTGTAAGGAAGACTGCTTTTGTTTTCTACCACTATTTTTAAAAAAGTGTTTTTTTTCATCGTTGCGGATCGCTGTAACAGCCGCATTGATATAGCTTGTAATAAAACCAAGGGTGGTAATCTCGGTCTTTAAAGCGGCCATCTTATCCAGCTTTTGACTTATTTCCGGGGAATTTGAATTTTTTGGTTCCGGTGTTTCTTCTACTGAGGTTTTCGTTTGTGGCTTGCTGGGGTTACCGTTATTTTCGCTTGCTGTCTCATTTTCCTTCCCACCGCTGCTGGTAGTCACTTTATTAAAGGGATAAAAGAAATTTTTGTTGTTTGCTCTAAAGGCCAGCATTCCAAAGAAGTAATTGCCTCCGATCTTAACCAGCATCGTAGAGGGCTTTACTCCTTCCCTTGATGCCTTAATGAATATGGAATGATCCTCTATCTGGGCGAAATAATCTTCCTGGTTGCCAATGTTGACAAGATCCACCTTATCACTAAAAATGATATAGGATGTGTTGTCGCTGGAGCAAAAGACGGTATCAATCTTTTGGTTTTCACTTTGGCAGAAAACAAGTTTACTAAGCAGCGCTAAGTATAT
Organism: Bacteroidota bacterium; assembly: GCA_013286655.1. Classification (GTDB taxonomy): domain Bacteria; phylum Bacteroidota; class Bacteroidia; order JABDFU01; family JABDFU01; genus JABDFU01. Next base: position 2,375 of record JABDFG010000103.1, on the reverse strand, counting down.
AAAAGCAGTTTTTTTCATTACCTGTTACCTTTTAAACTATCCGTTTGATTTCTCATTACTCCACTGTCAATACCTGGCTCATACTTTATAAGATCAAACCTATTTACAAGAAGTCCGTAAGGGTTTTTCTCGCTTCTACTGTCTTCGCTCACCGTGATAAGTACTCCATAGGGTATCACTTGGTTCAGGCCTCTCCACATGACGGTCTGCTTAAAGTAGACCTTGGCCTGGTAGGGCTGTACCATTTCTTTTATCACCACGCTATCAAACAGGATTTTGGTATAGGCATTTTCCTTTTTTAGTAAATCATAAAGTCCCGATTTATTCATCATATCCTTTATCCTAATGCCCATATTGTTGTCCATCATGTTTAATGCGGATTCCATGTTCCCCCGGTAGGTATAAATGTCATTTTCAAAGAGATTTTCAATCGTGCTTTTAATATGGTTTTTCACCTCCCAGCTTTGCCGCTGGTTAAGCTCCCCGCGTTTAACCATGAAGCTGCCGATGTCGGTAGAGACATAAATCTTTTCTTCCTTGCTTGTTTTCTCTACTATAAAAAGAATGGTCATAATAATTGTAAGTAGCCCAAAAAGGCTCATTGCCGTAACGGCAACCAGCTTTATACTTTTAATTGATTTTACGTATTCACCCGTTTCCATTGCTTACGTTTTAAATGTTGTCTTTTGACTGTTTACCGATGTCATTTTTTTTAATGTCATTAGCCAGCGCCTGGGCGTTAAATGAACCTTCCCCGGACTTTGAGCCGGAGCTAAAGTTATTTCCGCTTACCTTTTCCCTTATGCTCTTATAACCTGATCCGGCCATTTTTAAGGCTCCGCTAAAACCTTTGGACGAGGCAGAGCTGAGGGGCTTCATAGCAGCTCCGCTCAAAGCTCCAAAAGTGGCCTTTGCTCCCCCCTGCCCGTCCCTACCTACTGCTACTCTTCCCGCTGTCCCCGAAGCAGCCATTGCCATGCCCACCATTTTCTGCATACTTTGGCTATGGACCCCGGAAATAAACTTGGAGGTTAAGTGCGGAACAGATAAATACATGAGCATTATTCCGATGTTCATTATGATAAGACCTGTATCGTCATTGTTTTTTATCATGTTGTCCAGGTAAACACTCAGCAGCATATCAAACATAGTCAGAGTAAATGCCCACATACCAACGCTGATGTACATCTTAAACCAGTGAGAGGCCGAGCCACTAAAAACAGGAAACATGGATAGCGCAATTGCAACCGGTCCAACTGCCATTAAAAACATCATCGTTAATTCCCGGATGCAGTAAATCACCGCTCTTGCAACGATGATGATGATTTGAGTACAATTTGAGATCAGCCAATCTATAAGATTACTTAGTCCGTCTTTCCAAAAGCTGAAATCCTGTTTGTTACGTGTCTTTTCAAGCATAATATTCACCTTGTCCGTTAAGGCATGTCCTGATCCATAGCCGCCGATGGTCTCCCCTAGCCCACTACTGAAATAAGTTATAATGCCGTTTACCTGTGGCATAATTTCCATATAGCTTCCAAGAAAAAGAGCCATTAGAAGAAACCTTCCCATTGTCATCCAATCAAATTCCCGCTCTCCCATAGCCCATTTTGTCATTTGAGTAGCTACTAGAATCAGCATGGCAATGCCGGCCAGGGGCATACACAAACGCTGTACGGCAGCGGCTGTCGCCTGAGCTGCATTATACATCGTAGCAACGTCCGTTACGCCAAATCCTTGCAAGACCTGGGTATTGCCGCCTAAAGAGGTAGTTTGAAGTAAAATAGAAAACAGACCCAGGCTCATGCTTATCTATAGTTATTTATTGGCAAACATTCCTTTTTCCCTATCCTCTTCCCACTGCTTTACGGCTGCCGAAAGAGAGCCGTATATTTTCTTTAGGTTTATTAAGTGATTACGCTCTACTGGCTGAGAGGTTAACACCGCGTGTTCAGAGGACGGCACTTCCAGCACGAAACATCCTGAGTTATTACCTTGCTTAATGAATATTTCCCGGCAATCCGGGGTAACACGGATGCTACTTATCTTTTGCATTTCATCCCCGGTTAGCCCCAGGGCTGCGCCCACCTGAAAAATTGCTTTTTCATCCGCCTGATGGTTTAGGATGATTTTGGTTTCACATTTTGTTTTTATGGTTTCCCCAACGTCCCCTTTAAGTTCCGTGACTCCCTGGGTTACAATGGTCATAGATCCATTGTTTTTACGGATGGTGCGGTATAGGTATTCCACAAATGATCCCATAGAATCGGAGAGCATGGACCAGGCTTCATCCATGATAAAGTACTTTTTGTCATTTGGGTATTTACGGATAACGTCCATTGTTAGCTCAATCAGCAGAAAAGAAACGATTGGGT
>JABDFG010000102.1 GCA_013286655.1 Bacteroidota bacterium | reverse complement strand
GATAAAACCGAAGTACTAGCCCTCTTTCCCACGACCGAATTTGTCTTAACATAAAAAGAAATTATAAGCCAATCCTTCGGAAAGGCGTTATAATTTGGATTATATTAAATTGCCGCACTAAAAAAAATGGACATGAGATTGTTTTCTGAAAAGGTACTTAATTCAATAAAAGATGAAAAAATAACAAGGCTAGATATAATGGGAATTGAAGAAAATAAACCAAAGATGGATTACATCAATCTTACACCAGACGTCCGTAAAGCTCTATTAATTTTAAACGAATTGGTTCAGGAACAGACCCCTGTTTTATAATCAATAAATTATCTCCCCTGTTTATCGAATCTAAAATTTGATTAGTGAAATCAGTTATTGTCAAATTTGATAGTTGGAATAATTGTTCATTATCCACTTTAAATTGATCTAAAATTGACTGTTTATTTACTCTCCCTCCCTTCTGTAAAAAAGCTCTCTTTAATTTGCTTAACCTTGGCTTCAAAATGACCTGTCTCTTATTCTTGGATTAGCATTTCTCGCCAAGGCGCAAAGTAACCGCTTCGCTCTCCTCTCGCTTTTTTACCCTAAGCTATCCTAACATAACAATCCTTATAAAGACTTACATCACTCCTTCCAAAGTCAGTCGTAGATGAAGATTTATAAGGATATATTATGTTAAATAGCAATACCGATGCAGTCCCGTGCATGGGCTGGCGCTTCTATCAATTAAAACTAGTGTTTACTTGTATGACATTAAGCACCGTTTCCTAATAGCTGAACGAATCCTTTGTAACTGTTTTTTTTTGTTCCTAAATTTAAAATGTAAAAATAAACTCCATCCGAACATTTTTTATTACTCTGCTGACTCACTCCGTTCCAGTTATTTTGGTAATCCGAACTTTCATAAATAAGGTTTCCCCAGCGATTATATATTTCCAGTTTAGATCCTGGGTAATGGCTCAGACTATCGATTCTGAACACATCATTTTTACCATCTCCATTTGGAGTAAATACGTTGGGAATTGTTATCGGTGGCGGAAGACAATCTTTGATGATGATAATGTTACTGATAGAAGAACAGCTTCCGTTTAATGCCTCCAGCTTGAAAGTCCCTCCTTTTGTAGTATATACTGAATCGTTTACACCTCCACCGGTCGAAACAAGGGTGTCGTTGCGGTACCATTTTAAAGAATCATAAACTCCACCAAGGGAACTTAGATTCAGCAAAGCCTTCGTTGTATCTCCGCAAATCATGGTATTGTTTGTTGCAATGTTGATCGTTGATGTTACCCCAAAACCAGAAAAATAACCGGCGAAAGATGCATCTCCGTTATAACCAAACACACCCGCAGCCATTGGACCTGTTGACACTATTTTGACATTCCCTTTTAAACCAGTAACCCTGTAAGTTACCCAGCCGGGTAAGCAGGCGATTGGACTGCCGGCTGTCTGCTGAATTCCATTTATTGATAATGTTGTTGGCGGAGTGGCCGTAAAAGCGAAAAGATCAGTAGTATATTCCGTTTTGCCGATATAATTTATTGAATCCATTTGATTTATTTCCCGCGGTAGCCCGCAGTTTAATGGTGGAATTAAATCAAGACCCGTATTTGCTGAATTACTATCGGCTCCAAGGGTTTCATAAACATAAGCGGGTTTGGAAGTATGAATGTACATGTTCAACCCAGGAGCAGGTGAATAACTGTTGAAAATCAATTTGTATTTACCTGCATTTGTCAAAAGACCATCGGTTTTCATGATTGTATCTATTACTTTACAGTTTACGGAAACGATCGTACTGTCATATGCAGCAATTACCAGGGCAGCTTCCATTGAATCGGTACCATTGCCTCTGATCACTATGTAATCCGTTCCCAGCCAATTCAAAGGAATTGTCTGTTTTACCATAATATCCTGGGATAAATTCTGATTTTCGACAGAGCCAAGAAAGTTACCGTTATTTATCACAATTGGATTATCTGATTCTATTGTAGCTCCGGTAAATCCTGCAAGGTTAGCAGCTGGGTCGGAAGTATTTGTATATCCCGACACTACATAACAGTCTCCTTTTTTTAATTTTATCAAGGTACTATCCTGGCTGATGTAAGGACTTCCAGCAAAACTTATATTTTTGTCATAGCCCTTGATTTTAACATGAGTGCAATCTTGTGTAGCTATCATCCCCAAAACAAAATTCCTGTTAGAACTTCCCATTCTCATCGGTACTACACCAGCTCTGAATAAGGTCCCTTCTGCCGCCCTCCCATTGGCTGTAATATGTTCCGCCTGGTCAGCTGACTGAACTCTCAGATTGGCATAAAAAGGAAACTTGCCATGCAAAATCAGGCCCCGGTTAGGAAGAGGAGTATTAAGTTCAGAAATGGTTACCATAAAATGCGTAGGTTGACCATTACCAATATAATACCTGTACGGTATGGTATTGGAAACCGGAACGGTAGCAAGTACCGTACCACTTCCGTCGGTTATTGTTACTGTAAAAGTCGTTAGAGTCGGAGTAGAAATATAAACATAATGATCCGCTACCTGGGTGGGATCAGCTGAATTCAAAGGAGGAAGCCAGTGAATAGTATCCAACTGGGCGAATCCAGGTAATATCATATACCAGGTTAACAGGATTGTTGTTTCCAGTTCTCAATTTACAAGAATCAGTTTGCCATTTGTAACCCCATTTCCGGTTTGAAGACGATAGAAATAAATTCCACCTGATATTCCTTCCGCATCAAAATTTACTGAATGATTGCCAGTATTTTGCCCTGCATTTACAAGTGTCGCGACTTCCTTTCCTGTAAGGTCATAAATAGCTAACCTCACGAAATCCGCATTTGACAAAGTATAGTTGATAGTCGTTCTTCCGGTAAACGGATTTGGAAATACAAGAACCCGGTTTGCATTGGCACCTGGTTCGTAGATCCCTGTTGTGGCCGTTGAATCAAATTCAAATTCAAACGCATTGATCCTCGCTCCAACTAAGGCTGTTTTTGATTTTGGAATGAACTCCAGAAGCATGTGGCAATTTGTCACCCTTGTTTTAAATGTCTGGTCATAAGCCTTTTGAACCCCACCGGCCGCTTTAACAAGATCAAAATTCTTCAAAACAGTATCCCCATTGATCGCCACATTCATTTTAACAGAATCATCCGTAGCATTATAATTCGCGAACTTCAATGTAACCAGATACGGACTATTCGCAGTAGGTAAATCATATCGGAAAGTCCCGGCCTGATAGGTATAAATAAACCTCGAATCCTGATAAAGTTTTTCCTGCCCGTGCAGCGTGCCGGCAACCATGTTAGCTGAAGAAGCCGAGTAGCAAGTGTCAGAATAACCATAGTCAGCCGCCCATACATGATTCAGCGAGTCTGTAACCGCCGGTCCCCCGCAATTCATTCTTACCGGAGGAATGCCCTTTAAAATTTTTATTGTAACCGTATCCCAGATAGAAGGAAACAAAACGCTGGTTGCTTTAATGACCACATTCATATCAGAATGAATCGTATCGCAAGGTGCAGTGTATAACCCCTGAGCATCAATAGTTCCGATATCGGGATTTAGTGACCATTTGACACTGTCACTCATAAACATTCCAACTGCATAAAACTGTCTTTGATTACCAAGATTTATTATGTTGGCGATGCGCGGTGAAACGGCGATTGCCGGTGTTCCGGGATCCGGTGCTATTTCCAAAGCCGAAATTTGCACATCCGGAGAACCATCTTTAACTGGACGTAAGACAAAAGACAGTTGCCCCGTTACGACCTTTGCAGACAGTTGAAGATCGAGCGGTGTCCACATACCTCCTGCTGCAGTGTAAATGTCCAGGTTATTGTAAATAACCTTCCCTTGACTTTCCACATCAAAAATCATTGCACCTCTGCTAAACCCACCATCTGCGAATTTCGCCGTTATCCGGTAATTTCCATTGGGAACCGTAAAATCCCAACGGGTATCTTTAAAGCCCATGAAGCTATGATTATAGAGTTTAATATCAGGTGTTACAGGCCAGGGACCCGGATAGAGATAAGA
>JABDFG010000101.1:209-4120 GCA_013286655.1 Bacteroidota bacterium | reverse complement strand
CAAATACGTTTCAGGAGGCAGTCAGTGACAGTTTAATTAAAGCAAACTATGCTTCGATAGATAGCGCCAATGCCCGTGTTACAGATTATTTTACGATGAATACCACTCATCCATACGATCCTTTTGTGACGGATTCTGTTTTCCAGGATTTTATTTCATCAACAGGTTATTTTAATATCCATAACACAATGCAACATGCCTTTAATAAATATTATGTTGTTGGTCCCGGTGATACGATTTCAATGGTGAAATTTGCGGCTGCAACGGCCAGGTGCGGTAATAACTATTCAGGAGGATTTGCATTTAGTTGTTTTGACTTCGGATCAGATTTTGGCTCTACCACAGCCCAGCATGATACCATTCGTAATCAGGAATGGAGGATATTGAAAAATCTTTATATCTCGGAAAAGAAAATCCTTCAGCAAAGAATGGAAGATCTTTACTCCTTATATAAGTGTAACGGTTATAACGGATGCATTGGAAATACTGATTTTAACTCGTCCACAGCCGGTATGCAAAAAGGGTCGCCGCAACCTTATTCAGAAAAAGGACAGCCCTGTGGCTATAGTACCGTTTCCTTGTATAAATCAAAACAAAAACGCTTCATAAGCGGAGCTGACCTTTCGATTCAGAATGCGAACGATGCGGGTTACGAAACGTTTCTACAAACCGGACAGTGTCCTTTGGCTAATGAATTCCAAAATCTGCTTGGCGCGCTTGCCGCAGCAGGAAAATTAACGGCCACCAATGAACCGCTTACTAATTATCCTCAGTTTACCCTTGATCTTTATAACGCCCTAGCCGGAACTCCATCTGTTCCAACCAGTTTCAATTTTGAATGGAACACCGTTTCTTCTTCAGGAGATAACTTAACAGTAAATATCATTGATTCGTATACCAGTACTGTAAAATGTACTGTGACTCTTAGTAAAAGTGGAACGGGAATTTCCAGTTGGAGCAGTATTTTGAACTTTTTGGATTTAAAATATACTACTACGGCCAGTGGACTTTTCAATTTCGATCTGGTGGCTGTCACTCTTAATTCCCTGGATTCCATACACCAGTTTTTCTATAAAAACATGAGCGGGAATAGCTGTCTGGCTATAAATAACTGTAGTTTCCAGGCGGATTGTACACCTAATGCCTTTATAACGGATTTAAGCGTAATGATGGCGGTCCTGGCTAATAACCATAAACTTACTGCCACAAGTTTTGGTTTAAACGTAGTTCCTTATAAATATCTTATTACCCCTTCGATTTTAACCACCCTGGGGGCAAGTGATTCAAGTCTGGTATGGAATTACGCAGGTTCCGGTCTTTTCCAACTGTACGATGCATCCTTAACTTCAACTAAGCTTCTTATCAGTTTTGACAGCTATATGCCTTCCTCTTTTACAAATAGTAATATTGGAACAATCCGAGGCTTTTCGGGAATGAACAGTGATTACACGAACCTTTTTGTGGTAAATGCGCTGGACACAAACGGAGTCCAAATAGTCAGCATAAAAGGAGAAATAAACAAAACAACAGCTTCGATAACTTCAGCACCTGTAAATACAGGTAACTGCGCCTTGCCTCAGCCTGCTGATTGCCAAGGAAGCGCTTACCAGGCAGCTACAGACCTACAAAATTTATTAAAAGACGTACTTTCTAAAAGACCGTTTAGTAGTAATATCAACTTAATGGCCAGCTCACAGTGTACGGACCTTATTAAAAGCTTTTTCCCAGCCGGAACAGTCAGTACCGGAAGTAAGATCCATTATTATCCAAGCGGATCCCATTACAAAGAAGTCCTATCCTTTTATTACAATGTGCTTGTATCCCCAGGTGATACCTTAAAGGATTCTACGACCTGTCATCTTGTTCTTACCCACGGAGGAAGCGCCACTTCTCCTAAAATATTTATGGAAACTATTAATGTAACAAATTTAACCGGAACAGGCAGCCTTGACGCACAAGGCAACTATGATACCTTTACCTATATCGGCTCCTACTTCGGTACTTCACATATGGATACCGTGACCGGTACAAGTTGTATCGGAATAAAAAATTGCACCTGCTCCCCCGAGAAAGATCAGGATATTAATTTTTGTAGCGGTGGCAGTTTTGTAGTAGACACGGCCGCTGCCCATGAGCTTACCGGAAGCTATACTGTCTATACAAAGCCTATGATAAAGGCCTTGTCAATTGACAGCGCAGCAACCTACTTCCCATCCGATTCTATTACGCGTTTTGCTTTTTCCCTTGATACGCTGACTACTTCTTCTTGCTGGACTTCAACGGCCCTGCCACGTTCGTTCAATGACTCTTCTTCCACGTATGTAATTAATTATGTAAAAACGCATGACGGTATTGCAACGCATAACTCTTATGTTATTAATGATCACCCCTGGAGAAACCTTAAAATTTGGAGCGTTCCTTTTAGCGGACAGTGGTATAGCGCTAACCCAGAGGGCTTTTCAAACGACACGATCAATTATTATTTGTATCAGCACCTTTTTTCTCTGGACAGTGTTAGTCATTCCTACCTGGATGTTGAAATGTTACCGGACAATGACGGTTTTGTACTGCTGAATGATGTTTACATTGGATCCATCTATAACGATTTCAGCGCTACGGTAAGTACATTAAAGCTAAACGACTATGCCCAGTATTTAAAACCAGGGGTGAATAGCCTTCGCATAATTGTTGCCGATCCTTCCAAGTCATACACGGCTCTTGCTATGAGTGGAAAGATTGTGTCCCTGCAATCCTGTGGATCTTTACCTGATACAATTCCTTCACCACTTTATACCAAATACACAAATCCTTGCGCAGAGTACCAGACAAGCATAGCTCTTCAAAATGCAAGCACAGCTTATAGTCAATACATTGACAGTCTGACAACACAGGTGAGCAGTAAATATGTGAGTCATTGCCTTGCTGCCAGAGAATCATTCCGGGATGCTTACAGGGATAAGCAATACCATTATACCCTGTATTATTACGATCAGCCGGGTAACCTGGTGCGTACAATTCCACCTCAAGGCGTAGCACTTTTAGATACCACCAATGAACAGAAAATCATTGCTGACCGTACGTTTGGCACTCAAAAGGTATTCACCAATCATACCTTGCCGACCACTTATCTGTATAACAGCTTAAATCAGTTGGAAAAACAATCTGTGCCTGATCAAAATACACTAAACATTTTCCAATACACCTTGCCTAATGGTTTGGATAGCCGTTTAACAACTACCGCCACCCAATTTGTGGATGCCAATAGAGGATACTTAAGCGGATATATCCTAAACGGAGGAGCTCATAGGGGCTATCTTTATAACACGAATGATGGAGGACAGACCTGGCAGCGTATGTACGATCTGATTGCAGCTAATTTAAATAAAGTGCAGATGGTATCCGCTACAACGGGATATGCCGTCGGAAATCAAGGAATACTTTTGAAAACGGTGGATGGAGGAAACACCTGGGATGTGATTCCAACGTATCCCCAGGGTATTTTCAATCAATTAAATGACTTGTACTTTACCTCTGTGGGTAATGGAGTAATCGTTGGTAATGGAGTAGCGCTTAGTATGACTAGTGGCAGCATCACCCTTACTTCGGGTATTCCTGCTAAAGACACTTTGACATCGGTAACTTACGATTCAACTTCCAATATTTATTTTGCGGCAGGAAGAGATTCCGTTGGAGTAGGTATTGTTTACAAAAAACTGGCATCAGGTATTAGCTGGAAACTTCAAACCCAATATGCGAGTTCGGACCTTAATAAAGTGCAGTTTCTACGCTCAGCTAACACGCACGGCTTTGCGGGTGGCATGGACGGAACTTTGATTTATACAAAGAACAGTGGAACAACCTGGAATAACGTAGCTACGGGAATGACAAAACCAGTCCGGGATCTTTATTTT
>JABDFG010000101.1:0-199 GCA_013286655.1 Bacteroidota bacterium | reverse complement strand
CGCTGAAATCGTTATAGATGGATCCAATGTAAACATCATTCAGCAGTACAAAACCGTCCGGGATCTTTATTTTATTAACGATACGGTTGGGGTAGCCATCCTGGACAGTTCGGCCAATCACGGGCAGATATATAAAACATCGAATAAAGGAAAAACCTGGACGCTACTTAGCGCTCCCGGAGAATATTTTAACGCGATG
>JABDFG010000100.1 GCA_013286655.1 Bacteroidota bacterium | reverse complement strand
AATGGAGTATAATCCCAAACGCCTGGGTTATGAAGCAACCCTTTATTTAAAACAAGGATATTATAATTATGAATATGTTTATCTGAAAGATGGTCAGAACGCCGGGGACGAAACATATATCGAAGGCATGCACTTTGAGACGGAAAACGATTACAGTATTTTTGTATACCACCATGCTCCCGGAACCAATTATGATCAGTTAATCGGGGTAAAACATCTGAATTCAGCGGTGCATTAGACCGTGAGGTTTCCAGTTTTTTGAATTAAAAATGCTGTTCTTTCCAGATATACTGTCTGGCAGTTAATTTGAAATAAGCAAATTTTTCCTGTTTGGTGAATTCCAGAAGCCCCTCTTCCACGGGTTTTATTTCATCCATCTCCAGCGGAATAATCAGCATATTCTGAGTATCAATAATACCATACTTACCATCTTTAAAAACAATGGAGAATCCATTTTTGAAATGATCTGCCTCATCGTATTCAAAAGGAATAACCATTTTTCCATTCGTGTCAATAAAACCATATTTGTCATTTTTTCTCACCCTTGCCAGGCCCTCTTTAAAAGGGCCAGCTGATTCATAATGACAGGGTATTTGAAGTTTCAGTTTTCTGTCAATATATCCCCATTTTCCTTTTTTTTGAATGGCGGCATAATTTTCGGAATAATTCGCGATTGCATCGAAATCCCTGGGAATCACGAGTTGACCCTCCGTATTGATTAGTCCTTGCTTTTTGTTTTTTTCGGCTTTAAATAAACCATCCTGAAAGCCCTCCGAAAGACTCACATCGTTCGAATAATCATATTCGAGAGGAATTACCGGTTTGCCTTCCCGGTCAATGAATCCGTACTTTCCTTCTTTAACGACCAGGCAAAGGTTTTCTGAAAATTTATTCATTTTGTCAAATTCAAAAGCCGTCAGTACTTCGCCCTTTGCATTAATTAAGCCATATTTCTGTAGATAACTAACCCGGGCAATTCCCTCCTCGAAATTATCTGCCCAATCAAATTTGCAGGGAATGACAACTTCTCCTTTTTGATTAATATAGCCCCATTTACCCTCCTTTTCAATAAAAGCAAGTCCTCCATTAAAATCTCCGGCTTTGGTGAACTGAGGGTTGATGACAATCGTACCCCACTGATTAATGTAACCGTACTTTCCATTTCTTATAATTGCAGCCAGGCCTTCTGAAAAATTAAATACATCTTCCAATTCCAAGGGTAACAGGAGCTTACCGGCTTTGTTAACCAGTCCGTTTTTCCCATTTTGCTTGACCAGTGCAAAACCATTCACATAAGAATCCACTTCATCGTACATTATTGGAACAACCGTTATACCTGATTTATTGATAAAGCCGGCCTTGCCGTTCAATCCAACGGCAGCTAATCCTTCTGAAAAATTTTCAGCCCAGTCGTAAATACAGGAAATACGTATTTCCCCAGTTGAATCAATAAATCCATAATGATTGTTTTCCCTACACTTATAAAAGTGTACCGTTGAGAGCTCAAGGTCTTTTGTAACCGTTTCCAAAAAAGGATAATCCGGAAAATCGATTCTGAACCGGGCAATCCGCTCCGGTTTATAATCACTGGTGTAAAGCGCATATAGATTGTGCCAGGCAGTTTCCACGTTGTGATTTTTCGGATACTTTTTGATAAAAGCATGGTACGACTCAATCGTTCCTTTATCAGTACTTAAACCATAGATTGCATTTTCCGCCTCTTTTAAAAAGGGAGATTGAAGATGTTGAGCGATAAAGTCCTCGTAACTTTTTAATGAATTACCCTTTGTTAGTTCACTGTATAGACGCTCTTCGTAATGCTCTTGCGCTTCCTTCACTTGCTCCGCGTCCGGATACGTTTCCATAAAATACCTGTAATCCCGGTAATCATCCTTTTTAACTGCAATGCTGTAAGCCATCTGATTCCTAAGACGGATAGCTTCTTTCACCTGTCCGGCAATAGAATAAAAAGCAATATAATGATTGAGCGACTCAAGGGTGTTTTTTTGTTTAGCTACCTCGAATGCTTTTTGTTGAATAAAGGCCTTTAGTTCTGCAATGGCCACTTCCGTTACATTTAATTTTGAAAGGGTTTGCTTTTCCTTTTCTTTCGAAGGTCTGAAAGCTCCTTCGGATTTTAAGACATAAACATATGCGGTGTCCATGTTGTAAAAAGGGTTATCGTTTCGGGAATAGATGCTGCTCAATCCATAGCATGCTCCGGAGGGGTGATTTTTAATACTTTTTTCGAAAAGTTGTTTCGCTTTAAAATAATCGTAGATCCTCAGCGCTTCAAATCCATTTTCCAATTTACTGTTCCATAGCGACCCAAAGCAGATCGATACCGCTAAAATCACTGTCAACTTATTAATTTGCATAATTGTTACTAAAGCTACGTTATATTTGTGAAAACAATTTTGAATTATCATGAATGTAGGTAAAGGCCACTGGATTTTTGCGATTGTATTTTTTATAGTATTTATTGCGGGTATGACCTGGGCCTATAACAAAGATAAAATCGTTGATAAGAATAATTACAAAGGCGTTTACCGGATCATTTTATACATCTTTCTTGTTCTGATCCTGGTGTACCTCTTCGTAAAATGGAAAGCAGGCTAAAGCAATAAGATGTTGAAAACCTCGTTATAAAATTCCAAGGTGCGCTTGACATTTAGCCTCTTATTGCCTAAATTTGATTAAGAGGAAATAAAAGAAACATTTTTAATATAAATAATTTTAAATGAAGGTATTAGGGGTATTTTTTTTCTTCGTGTTGAATGTATTAGCTGGTTTTTCGGCGAAAGTTGTCGTAGTAGAAGGCAAGTATCAGAATAAAAACCTATATGTGCAGAATGGCTATGCCTCCTCAGGAGTAGGTTTTTGTACCTATGAAGTGGTGGTAAATGGAAAAGTAGCGACCGATGAGATAAATGCGAGCTCATTTGAGATTGATTTGGCTCAGTTTCAGTTAAAATATGGTGATAAGGTAACTATTGAAATTAAACACAGGGACGATTGCAGCCCCCGTATCCTGAACCCAGAAGCGCTGAAACCCAAAGCTACTTATGAAACAACTTCACTTCTTGTTTCGCCCAACGGTTTACTGACATGGACCACGGTAAATGAAAGTGGCTCCCTGCCGTTTATTGTTGAACAATTCAAATGGAACAAATGGGTACTTGTCGGAGAAGTAGAAGGATTGGGTACACCGATGGAAAACAACTATTCCTTTCAGGCCGAATTAAACTCAGGGGAAAACAGGTTTCGCATCAAACAAGTGGGCTATGGCGCCTTACCTAAATACTCCAAGACTACTTCCTGTTTATCCAACGTCCCTCCTTTAACATTTAGTACCTCCAAAAGTTCAGATAACATCCTGTTCTCGGGTCAGACCATGTTTGAGGTGTATGATGTTTATGGTCAGGTTGTGAAAAAAGGTTTTGGAAAATCGATCAGTATTGCCAATCTTCAGAAAGGCCACTATTTCCTGTGTTACGACAATAGCGTAACCGAATTCAAAAGAAAGTAATCCAGTCCATTTTAGTGTCCCCCTGTTTATAATTTGCAGGAATTAGTGCAACTCTGGCTATTCCCGTTACGTAAAACCCTAAGAAGCATTCGAAGACGGAGGAGGGGAAATGGTTATAAAGCTGGTAAAAATAAAATATATAGTTATGTTGATGGTAGTGTTGCTTGTTGTGCAAACAAGAGAATGCATTACCGGGATCAGGAAATTAAGGCCCTTAGCTGATACATCAAAAGTATCCGGACTCGGGGACATAGAAGCTATCCGGCAAAGAGGTAAATTGATTGTTATTGCGGAAAATAATTCCACAAGTTACTTTGTATATAAAGGGGAACCGATGGGCTATGACTATGAGATGCTTAGCTCGTTTGCCAATTATTTAGGCGTTGATCTGGAGATGGTGGTGATAAATGACATGAATACCATACTGGATGAACTGAATGCAGGAAAAGCCGATCTGGCTGCTGCAAATCTGACCATTACCAATGAACGGAATAAAGTGGTTGATTTCACAGAACCTTTGTTACAAACCCGGCAGGTCCTGGTACAACGTAAACCCAAGGGGTGGAGGAATATGTCGGAACCAGGTATCGACAAAAAACTGATCAGGAATCTGAATGAACTTGCCGGTAA
>JABDFG010000099.1 GCA_013286655.1 Bacteroidota bacterium | reverse complement strand
CTTTTCAATAAATACACCCGCACATGATCATCGAACAACTCTATACAAACTGTTTAGCGGAAGCAGCTTATTATATTGAATCAGACGGAGAAGCAGCCATCATTGATCCGATAAGAGAAACAACACCCTATTTACAAAAACTCCAAACTAAAAATTCAAAACTAAAATACGTTTTTGAAACCCATTTTCATGCCGACTTCGTTTCCGGCCACATCGATTTAGCCAATAAAACAGGAGCCACCATTGTATTCGGCCCCCTGGCAGACACGGGATACAAAATACATTCCGCGAAAGACGGAGAATCCTTTAAGCTGGGCAAACTAACGATAAAAGTACTGCACACTCCGGGGCACACTCCCGAATCCTCCTGTTACTTATTGACCGATGAACACGGCAAAGACCAGTGCATTTTCACTGGAGACACCCTGTTTGTAGGAGATGTGGGCCGTCCGGACCTATTGGACGGAATCATGACAAAAGAAGAATTGTCCGGGAAAATGTATGAGTCCCTCAATACTAAACTAAAAAAACTAGCCGACGATGTGATCGTATATCCCGCCCACGGGCCAGGATCAGCCTGCGGAAAAAACATCGGCAAAGAAACCTGGAGCACGATTGGACAACAAAAGAAGAGCAATTATGCCTTGCAGGACATGAGCAAAGAAAAATTCATTGAGCTCGTCGCCGGAGGGCTGAGCGCTCCCCCAGCCTATTTTTTCAAAGATGCCTTCCTGAACAAAAACGGATATGACAACATCGACCAGGTGCTGGAACAAAACACAAAAGCATTAAGTCCCGATGAATTTCAAAAGGAAATCCATCAGGGTGCTTTCGTATTGGACACAAGAGATCCGGAAAATTTTGAAACAGGGTTCATTCCCGGATCAATGAACATAGGGCTCAGCGGGCAATACGCCATCTGGGCAGGCACACTGCTTGACATAAAACAAACACTGCTCATAGTTGCAGAAGCAGGTAAAGAAGCAGAATCTATTTTACGCTTAGCACGGGTAGGCTACGAAAATGTAAAAGGATACTTAAGCGGAGGATTTCCAGCCTGGAAACAAAAGGGCAATCCAGTGGAAACACTTCCTTCCATATCACCGGAAAAATTTGTGAACCGTTCAGATGCAAATCAAACCCAGGTTATAGATGTTCGCAAACCCTCCGAATACAACGACGGGCACGTAGAAGGCGCAAAAAACATGGAATTAGCCGAATTGGATAAAAAGCTCACAACACTTGACAAGAATCAAACATACTATGTGCATTGCGCAGGAGGATACCGTTCCATGATCGCCATGTCAATTCTGAAAGCCAGGGGATTCAATTCGATTTTTAACGTAAACGGAGGTTACGCCAAAATAAAAGCCTGCCTTTTGTAGAGGCAGGCTTCGTTAGGTTCGTCCCTTATTACTACTTCTTTATTTTTTCTACTATTTTCTTATTGTTCAATCACAATCTTCTGAATGGATCGGTAATTCGTTCCGACCACCTCTACAAAGTACAATCCCGAAGCAAGATTAGAAGTATTCAGATTCATTTTCAATTGGTTTCTTTCCGGGGTATACTTCATAACCTCCATGCCAATGGAATTCATAACCTTCACATAAGCTGGTCAGCAGCTATTAGGTTCGTCCATTCCACCGTCAACTGATTTCTGGCAGGGTTAGGATACACCAGAATAGCTTTACCCGCATTATTTTCCTGAATACCCGAAGGATTAATAATAACCGAAATGTTGTTTTTAATATTACTGCGGGAACTGTTAACCACAGCAGCAGCCGTTACAGAATTATCGTCATCCCCATTACCCCTGACTCTTAAAGCAGGTCCATTACACATAATGTCCCATTCGGTCTTAATGCGCCAACTGGATTTTGGAAGTTTTTTCAAAACCGAATCAAGTACCGCATAGGTAAAGGTATTACCGGTCACACTTGATCCAAATTGTTTCCAATGATCATCACTGAGACTGTCGTACGTTAAAACATAATTCTTTACCGGATTTGTATTTGGTTCTATTAAATATCCGGATCCCCAGTTAAAATAAGTGGTGGGTTGTCCAACACCCTGGGAAGAGCCCGAATTAGAAACAAATAAGGTCTGGTGCCAGAAACTCAATCCACTATAACCCCCGCAGGAATCTTTAAACTGAAGTTTATAGCGATAATAACTTGTGGAAGGATCACCATTCGGAAGAGAACCATATCTTGTACGAACGGTATCAATAAAGTAGCTTGGAGCCGTGTAGGCCACAATGCCGATGGGTTTATACACATTGGTAGAGAGCTCTCTGTAGACCACGAAAGAATCTACCGGAAGTTTACCCCCAGGTATTGATGGCGCAAAAGGTGTTTTGTCCCAATAGATAACATTATACTTAGAAAGGCTGTCCACCGTTACCATACATATTTGCGGAGCTGCAAAAGCCGTGCAGGAAGTACCCACATTTTTACACACATTCTCCGAGCCACAGGCATTCGTTACCTGAAGACAAACATTGTAATTACCGCCCGATGCGTAAGTATGTGCAGGATTCACCTGATTGGAAGCATACCCGTCTCCAAAGGTCCAATAATCATTAACACCATTGAGGCTGGTATTAACAAAAGTGGTTGTTAAAGCAGAGTCAGTAGGAATAAAATCCGCCGTTGGCGAAGTACACACGCTCACAGAATCACAAACACTGTCGCGTCCGCATCCATTAACAGAAACCAGACATACATCATACATACCCGTCGTTTTATAAATATGCGTAGGATTTTTCAGCGTACCGCTGGTATTATCCCCATAATACCATTTGCTGGATGTCGCATTGGATGAATTATTCTGAAACTCTGCCGTTAACCCGTTAGCATTATAAAGGAAGGCCGATACAGGCTTCGAGCAGATGACCGTTAAGCTATCCTGTATAGAATCCATTCCACAGGCATTACCAACCACCAAAGTAACAACATACCTGCCGGAAGAATTGTAAGTATAATTGGGGTTTTCCTGGTTGGATATTCCCCCATCACCAAAATGCCAAAGGATCGTAAATGCGTCACTACTTGCATTGGTAAATATGGCAGTTTGACCAGGGAAAGGCACATAGGCACTAAACTGAGCAGTAGGAGGCACACAGGATACCCGGACAGTCGTCGTGCTGGAATAAGAACCACACCCATTACTATTCGTCATTGTTACCGTATACGTAGTGGGAACAAGCACATTGTATGTATGTCTGGGTGAAACAGCAGTCGAAGTAGTCCCGTCCCCGAATTTCCAGAAATAACTTGTACCACCCGTTGAATTATTTGTGAACAACACATCCAGGTTGCTCACCGAAGTTGAGAAATAGGCATTATTCGGAGCTGTACAATTGAAATTAACCTTTTTCACAAATGTGTCATTACCACATGGGCTGATCGCAATCAGAGTAATATTAAATACTCCACCATATGCATATGCATGAACCGGGTTCTTCAATGTGCTGGTACTATCATCACCAAATAGCCACAAATAACCATAAGCATCCACAGAAGTATTTGTAAACGAAAGGGTATTCCCATTCGTGGTATAAGTGAAACCCGCCTGAGCCACACTATCACAAATATGGAAGGTATGCGCATCATTTAGGCTCCATTTCCCATTATTATCCTTGACACGCAAAGTAATCGTATAATTATTTCCTCCTGGCAATAAAGGAGAAACAGCAATCAGTTTATTGAAATCCAAACTATCTCCCGGAGTCAAACCGGTGATTGCCGTAGCCTTCCCTACCCCTGGATCGACACTGCCATAAAAGTATTCAGCAGCTACAACCCCAGTTGCAGGAGTGATTTGCGAAACAGGGGCTATATAAAAAGCACGACTTTCATTCATGCTCCATACATTATCATTGTCACGGAAACGCGTGACCAGTTTGTGAAAACCAGGACTTAAGGAACTCACGTTAATAATCGAATTAAAATAGGCTGAATCACCTGCACTCATGGCGTTAAAGGAAATCCCCTGTCCTACACCCGGATCCGTATCGAAAAAATATTCTGCACCCGAAACAAACGTAGCTCCGGCAGAAAGACTAGAGGAAACATAGAAGGCACGGGCTTCGTTCAGACTCCATACATTATTGTTATCCTGGAAACGCGTAACCAGTTTATGAAAACCCGGAGCTAAGGATCCCAAAGGAATAACAGATTTGAATTGTGCAGAATCACCGGCAGTACTGATACTAAGTGAAGTGCCCTTGCCCAAACCCGGATCCGTATCGAAAAAATATTCCGCGCTCGTAATGGAGGTTGCGGCAAAAAAAGAATTAGTAGGAATTATATAAAAAGCACGCGCTTCATTCATACTCCACATCATCGAATTATCCTGAAACCTTAGAA
>JABDFG010000098.1 GCA_013286655.1 Bacteroidota bacterium | reverse complement strand
TCCGTATCTACCTTATGCATTTCCCGGCTCTGATCCTGCATATAATGATTTTCTGTTTTTTGAAGAATGGCCCGGTTACCTTGTTCACTCAAAAATTTAATAAGTGTCTTACTCTTAGGTAAACCCCGAAAAGCGCGCAACAACGCTAATCCACCATCTTTGTCGTTTTTTTCAGCGAGCAGCGTTTTAGCGAGATTCAGAGCCGTATTGACATAACTTTTCTGGGCGTTCACCAGTTTCTCAATCCGCGGTTTTAATTGATAAAATTCCTGACTGTCACCTTTGGGTGTTGGCCCTGAAATAATTAAGGGAGTCCGCGCATCATCGATCAATACGGAGTCAACCTCGTCAACAATCGCATAATTAGGAGCTCGTTGCACAAGTTCTTCCGGTGCACGCGACATATTATCCCGCAGGTAATCAAATCCAAATTCATTATTTGTTCCGTAAGTGATGTCCGCCAGATATGCGCGCCTGCGCTCCTCTGTATTAGGCTCATGCAGGTCAATGCAATCAACTGTTAATCCGTGAAATTCGAACAAGGGAGCATTCCATTCAGAGTCGCGTTTCGCAAGATAATTATTGACTGTTACTACATGCAGGCCTTTTCCAGGCAAAGCGTTCAGGTATACAGGTAAGGTAGCAACAAGTGTTTTTCCTTCACCTGTACCCATTTCAGCAATTTTACCCTGATGTAGAACGATACCTCCGATTAATTGCACATCGTAATGAACCATATCCCAGGTAATTTCATTCCCTGCTGCTTCCCATTTGTTTTTCCATATGGCTTTATCTCCCTGTATAACAACATTGTTCTTCCGGATTGAAATGTCACGATCCGATTGGGTGACCGTAACTTCAATACCTCCGTCTTTAAAACGCCGGGACGTTTCCTTCACAACGGCAAAGGCTTCCGGCAAAATTTCATTCAGGGTATGTTCTATCTTTGTTTTTATTTCTTTCTCCAATTCATCAATCCGCAGATACATCTTTTCCTTTTCATCAACAGAAACAGCTTCATCCGTATCTATCCGGGCGCGCAGTTGTTTTATTTCGGCCTCTTCTCCTGCAACCGCGTCGGAAATGCGTTTTTTAAACTCCACCGTTTTACCTCGCAACTGATCGTTGCTAAGCTTCTCCATTTGTTTATGCGCTATCAAAATTTCCTCAACGATCGGTTGAATGACTTTAACATCACGATCGGATTTAGTGCCGAACAGGTTCGAGATACTTTTTGTTATAGATGATAGCATTACGTTAAAAGTTAAATTCAAAAGTTAAAGGGGGAACAAAAATAACGCTTTTTTACGGAAGAATCTTATGCTTTCAATGATAAACAAAAAAGGACCCTTTTCAGAGTCCGGGGAAGAATGGTTTATTAATTTTTCTCTGAATTAAAATTTTCGGCGATCGCTAATATTCATCCTCATTAAAGAAAAAGTCCTCCTTTGTAGGATAATCAGGCCATATTTCTTCAATGGTTTCGTACATTTCACCTTCGTCCTCTATTTCCTGGAGATTTTCGATAACCTCCATAGGAGCACCCGAACGTATGGCAAAATCGATCAACTCATCCTTAGTGGCAGGCCAGGGAGCGTCTTCGAGATAGGATGCTAGTTCTAAAGTCCAATACATGGTATATAATCAATTTTGTGCAAAAGTATAAATAAATTGATACGAACCTAATAATGTCCAAATTATTTGAAAAACTTTATTAAATAATTGGTTTCCAAAGAGTTTCAACAGCTCCTAAATCATATGTCAATTGCCGGGCAAGCACAAACAGATAATCAGACAAGCGGTTGAGGTATTTGATAACGAGTTCCCCCACTACAGCAGTTTCTGACAAATGAATCACATTTCGTTCCGATCTCCGGCATACACAACGTGCAAGGTGGCAATACGACACGGTTGTATGTCCTCCCGGTAAAACAAAAGAGTGCATCTCCGGAAGTGTTTCGTTCATTTTATCGATGGCTTTTTCAAGCAAGGTAACATCCCTTTCATTTAATTCAGGTAATCGCATTTTATTTTTTTCAGGATCGGCTGCCAACGTGGAACCAATCGTAAACAAGCGATCCTGAACTTCGGATAAAATAGTCGCATATTCCACCTTCATTGGCTGATCTCTCAACAAACCTATCCAGGAATTTAACTCATCAACAGTTCCATATGCCTCAATACGAATGTGATGTTTCGGGACCCGGGTTCCCCCGATCAAAGAGGTTTGACCCTTATCGCCTGTTTTAGTGTATATTTTTGTAGCCACCCTAAAGTATTATTGAACACGTGAATTAAAGAACCGGTGATTTTAAGATTCGTTCATTTTTTTTGTCCCACTCTACCAGCCCATCTTTCAACCGAACAATGCGATGCGCATATTCAGCGATATCTTCCTCGTGCGTTACAAGAATGATCGCATTCCCGCGTTTATGGATTTCTTCAAATAATCCCATAATCTCAATGGATGTTTTCGAGTCAAGATTTCCGGTAGGTTCATCTGCCAAAATAATAGCTGGTTTGTTAACCAGCGCACGCGCAATTGCAACTCGTTGCTTTTGTCCACCCGATAACTCATTCGGCTTATGGTACATACGCTCCTTCAACCCGACCTGCTCGAGTACCTCTTCCCCTCTGGCTACACGTTCCAATTTTGGCATGCCTGCATATACCAGCGGCAAAATAACATTCTCAAGAGCAGAATAACGTGGCAGTAGATTAAAAGATTGAAACACAAATCCTATTTCTTTGTTACGTACTACCGCCAGATCATTGTCTGTCATTTTAGAAACGGCCGTGCCATTCAGCATGTATTCACCTTCGCTGGGTGTATCCAGGCAGCCTAATACATTCATCAAAGTAGATTTACCAGAACCCGACGGCCCCATCAGCGCCACATATTCATTTTTGGAAATATCCAGCGAAACCGAACGCAAAGCATGGATCGTCTCTGAACCAACGCGATAAGTACGTGCAATATTTTTAAGTTGAATGATATTCATTCGATAATCTATACAAAACAAACAATAAGCCCAATACCATCAATACATTAACACAAAATTTTGCTTCGCCTGCTCCTTCCTGAAAAAAACAAGTCCTAAAAAAAACAGGTCAACTGTAACAGTTACCCTCTCGTGATTTTTAATAAACTCCCAGGCCCCTTCCATTTCATCCGACCAATGAATATCATCCAATACAAAAATGGAATTTGTATCTGAATATTGCAAGCATTCCTCAAAATAACGCAACGTTGGCTCTTTGCGATGGTTTCCATCAACAAAAACGAAATCAACTCCTTTCAGCTTTTTTAACTGAGGAGCCAGCATATCATCAAAATTACCTGTTACAACCTCTATATTGGAAATATTCAGCTTCTCAAAATTTTCCATTGCCTTTAATGCAAGTACTTCACTACCTTCCATGCTTAACACGTTAGGTCTGTTTGTATGAATGGCCAGGTACAAAGTCGTGACACCAAGAGAGGTTCCCAACTCCAAAATTGTGGAAGGCTGGAAATAGTTCACCAACCGAAAAATCAGCTGTCCATATTTGGCAGACTTCAATGAATATTTTGCAATGTCTTTAATTTTGCGAAAACTGTTTTTAAAAACTGCTGAGCCTGCACCAAAATCATTCACCTTTATTTCGGATCGTTCATTCAAAAGTTCTGATCGCAGCTTCTCCACCGGTTCATATGCAGAATAGAATTTTTTATCATTAATTACATTCTTGAGTAAGTTAAATACGAAAGGAGAATGTACCCCGTGTTTTGTTTTAGCACGAAATAAATAATGGATGTACCGGCACGCCATTCGGACCTTATTCACAAGCCGAAGTTAGTTATTAGCAACGAAACTAAAGGCCGGTAGAATGAACGTTCCATGAAGAAATGAAGTTGTAAATGAAGACTCGATGAACTTTGCAGATTTATTGCAGGTATATCAGGTAATTTGAATTTGTGGCACGAGTGTTGTTTACGGTATAATGTAAACAACACTAAAACTAAACAAAATGAAAAAGATCGCAATGATGATGGTTGCAGTAATAGTTACCGCATCCATGTTCGCAGGAGTTCCTTCAAAAACTTCAACTGCTAAACAAACTCCTGCTAAACAAGAGGCTCCTAAAAAAGCTGATAAAAAAGCAGCTGCCAAGACAGACAAAAAAGCAGCCGCCAAGACAGACAAAAAAGCAGCTACAAAGTAAACTCAGTTTGCTTAAGGAAAAGGGCCGCCCCTCCAATGGGGGCGGTTTTTTTATTATCAGCCCCTTAATCCATTATTTACTCGAAGAGGAAAATAATTAAAAACTACTATGCGTTATTTTGCTGCTATCAGCTTAGACTTCCTATAACATTTCTCTGAAATTATAGATCTGTGATCGATGAGCAATCACAGTCATTTTTAGAAAACC
>JABDFG010000097.1 GCA_013286655.1 Bacteroidota bacterium | reverse complement strand
GTCGCTCAGCTTTTTGTTGAGGGTTAATAATTGGTTCAGAGAGAGTTTCTTGTTTTTTTTTGTTTCGCTTAACAATTGATTGGTGTATTCAATGTCTTGTTGAAGTTTTTTCTTTTTTTCTTCCAATTCAGACTTGCTCTGCTTTTGCCCGTATATGGAAATGGAAAACATCAGGCACAGAACTAACAGAGAAAGAATGCGTATGAGCCTCATTTTATTGCTTTTCCCTGTAAATAATGCGTTCATATCTGGAAGGTACTTTAAACGGAAAGGATTGTACCGAGTTTATGTTCACCTTGGAATAATCAATTTTTACATCGACATTTTTTTCTGCTTTGATGCTGTAATGGATCTGGTAAGGGAAGAGCATGGAATCAATTTTATCAAATTTATCGAAACTTGCTTCAAAGGTTCTGTTCTGATTAAAATCATTGAACAGAAGACGGACGATTTTAAATGTCTGAGGATCCAGCCAGATACTCTGAGCGGGGTCTTTCAGTTCTTTGTTTCGCGTGATCACTTTTTTGAGTTTGCGTTTGCGAATGGTGCTGAGTAAATACCGCCCATCATCAACCGCAGCATGAAGCTTTTCTTCCTCTTCATAAAAATCAGTACTATTTCCGATCAGCATGGATTGCAGCATGTCAAAATCAAGATCTGCATTCAGCAGTTTATTGATGTAATTGAAATCTCCGGCGAAATACTGTCCATGGATCTCATCCATGAACTTGACAGAGTCTTTGGTTATAATGGCTCTTGCCGCTTCCACCCCGATCACTGTCATAGAAAACCACAATACACTGTCTCTTCGCCCACGTAAAGACACATTAAAAGAAACCTGCGAACTGTCGAGCGCGGCATCCGCAGAAAACCGGGCGGAGATCCAGGTAAATTGTAATTCATTCTTCTTGAGCAAGGCCTCTGTTTCCCGTGCGGAATGCTTGGTAATATGGGAAGAACGGGTCGCCGTAAGTTTTTTCCGGACGGTACAGGATGGAAGGGCAAGGACAGTAAGAAATAAAAAAAGAATTACACGAAAAAATAACCTATTCATATAATTTTTTGTCCGCTATCTTTTTTTCAAGAAACTCAGAGCCTCCTCCGTTTTGCCTGGCATTATTCCAGTATTCGAGGGCCTTATCGCTATCTCCTAATTTATACAGTATATCCCCGTAATGTTCAAGTATAACTCCATTCGTACGGGCACCCGCATCAAGTGCCTTCTCTATCCATTTTTTAGCGTCTTCGTATTTACCCATTTGGTAAAGGATCCAGCCATAGGTATCCAGGTAAGAATTACTGGTAGGCTCCATGTTAACCGTTTTTTTAGACATCGCTTCCGCCTGGTCGAGTTTTTCCTTCCTGACTGACAGGTAGTAGGCATAATTATTCAATACATACACATTTTTAGGGTCCAATACGAGTGCCTTTTCATAGGCTGAGTCGGATGCCGGAATGTTTTTTAATTCGTGGTTCACATCTCCCAGGGTAGCGTAAAATTGTGTCAACAAAGACGAATCCGCAGGAGAATTTCCGACGACGAATTCCTTTCCCTCTTTTAAGACAGCGACGGCCGTCTGGTATTGTTTTTTTTGATTTTGAGCAATGCCATTAAACAAATAACCCAGCGGTTCTGCCGGAAAAAGGTCAATTGTTTGCTGGCTGTCGAATAACATTCCATCGTAGTCACTGAGTTGGGAATCAATGATCAGGACATGATACCAGATATCGTACCTGGTTTTATCACGTGAATTTGCCATGCGAAATGCATCCCGCGCTTCCTTGAGTTTTTTATCGCGAAAAAGGAATTTCCCATAAATAGAATAAGACCGGGCTTCATCCGGATGTGTATCAATCAAAATCTTACATAATTGGAGCGCATCTTCTTTTGTTGCCGGTTTGTTTGCCGAGAGATCGTAATAAACCAACAGGATTTTTATTTTCGTGTCGATGTCCAGCTTTCTATTTCCAAAGGCTAGTTTATATTCCTCCAGACCTTTCGCATCTTGCTTTTGTTCAAAATAATACTGAGCCAGGGATAAATGGACATAAGGGTTCTCCGGATCAATCTGTTTTAGATCTGCGTAAGCCTGCATCGCCTTTTCTTTTTGACCGGTCTTCTGATAGAGCTCTCCCAGCATACCATAATATTTAGGCTCATGGGGATTAAGCTGGATCAATTTGTTCAATTCCTTGATGGCCTTTTCCGAATTCTTAAGCTGTGTATATAATTTCATCTTCTGCAAACTGGCCTCTTCGTTAATTCCGATTTTTTCTTCCACCCTATCATATACTTTAATCGCTTCCAATGGCTTATTGGCATATAGGTATCCCTCTGCCAGTTCAAAATACATTTCGATTTTATCCGGATTTAATTTTATAATCCGTTCGTATATTTCTATTCCTTTCAGGTATTGTTTTTGGGAAAAAAGACAGTCCGCATAAAGTAATTGGTACCAGGTATTGCCGGGATCCAGATTGGCCGCCTTGCCACTCAGGTCCAACGCTTTTTCTTTATTGCCGCTCTGATTATAAATCTTTGCCAGTTCATACATAGCGGCAGCATTGCCCGGATCCTGCTTTATACATAAAGCAAAGAGACCGGCAGCCTCTTCCGTATTCCCCAGCATCAGTTCTTTATTAGCGTTGAAAAATATATTATCAAAATAAAGCCGCTCCTTTTCCGTCAAGGGTGCCTCGGGGGCTTTTGTTAAACCGGATACCGGCTTGGTAGTGGTCTTACAGGATGCAAAAACCAGTATAGCCAGTATCAATATATCTATTTTCGAAATCCGCATTAGTTCTTAATTGTTGTGTAATCCCCAATGCTCACTTCGCTGCTTCCGGAACTTTTTCCTGAAAACTCCACAAAATTTCCAACCATAGAGTTAATGATGTCGGCATTTACTATTTTGCTGTTTGTCTGGATGATGCAGTTCTTTATACTAGAACCCTCAATTACCGTATTATCCCCTATGGAAGCGTAAGGGCCGACTACTGCATTGATAAGTTTTACATTTTCACCAATGAAACAGGGTGGTATAATTTGACTATTTTGAGCACTATAGGTCTGAGAGAGCAATTCTTTTCCACTTTTGTTAAACTCCAGTATTCGCTGATTTGTATATACGGTTGCATCTTTATTTCCGCAGTCGAGCCATTCCGTAACTTTACCAGGTACAAATTTCGTACCTTTTTTTTTCATGTTTTCAAGCGCGCTGGTTAGCTGATACTCTCCTTTGTCCTTAATATTGTTGTCCAGTAAGTATTGTAACTCTTTTTTAAGGTATTCTCCGTCCCTGAAATAATAAATACCGATAATAGCAAGGTCTGAAATAAACTGTTGCGGCTTTTCTACGAAATCGGTAATCCGATTGTTCTCATCCAGTTTAACCACTCCAAAGGGTTTAGGATCTTTCACTTTCTGCACCCAGATAATTCCCTCCTGACTGGAGTCAAGTGTAAAGTCTGCTTTAAATAACGTATCTGCAAATGCCACTACTACTTTTCCGCTTAAAGCACTTTTCGCACACAAAATAGCATGAGCGGTTCCCAAAGCCTCCTCCTGGTAATGGATAGTGCCTTTAGCGCCAAGTTGCTCCGCCACTTTTAACAGGTTATTTTCCGCCTCTTTGCCAAAGTGGCCAACGACATATGCTATTTCATCTACCTTTTCATCGCAGACTTTATCGATATCCTCGACAATTCGTTGCACCATCGGTTTACCCGCAATGGGTATGAGCGGTTTAGGTACCGTAAGTGTATGGGGGCGCATTCGTTTACCCATACCTGCCATTGGAATAATTATTTTCATACTATATAAAGGGTCTATTTTGTTCCTGTACTTCCGAATCCTCCTTCACCTCGTTCCGTTTCCATTAAATCCTGCACTTCGATCCATTCAGCTTGTTCATGACGGGCAATGACCATCTGCCCTATTCTTTCTCCATCGTTAATGGTGAAGTCCTCTGCTGAGAGGTTTACCAGAATGACCTTTATTTCTCCACGATAATCTGCATCAATGGTCCCGGGTGAGTTTAACACGCTGATTCCATTCTTCGCAGCTAAACCGCTGCGCGGGCGAATCTGCGCTTCATACCCCTGCGGCAATTCCATGTATAAACCTGTTGGGACAATCGTTCGCTCAAGAAACCGCAGCACTACCGGCGCGTTTATATTTGCCCGGAGATCCATTCCTGCAGATGCAAGGCTTGCATACCTGGGAAGTTCATGTTTCGATTTGTTAATGATCTTAATTTTCATTTTTTATCCACTTTATAAGATCTTCCCGCTCCAAAAAGTACACGGTTACCATAAACAACAATACCAGCAAATTATTAAGCACGATAACCATTGCCGAATTTCCGGAAAAGAAATAACTGCCCGTGTAATACAAAGCTAAGGATAATGTGAAGTATCCCAAAATGCGCTTTAAATTGTAATGAACAGGGTAATGTTTGTCTCCCAGAAAGTAAGAAGCCACCATCATCGTGGCGTAACAGGCCAGTGTTGCCCAGGCAGAACCCATAAAGCCC
>JABDFG010000096.1 GCA_013286655.1 Bacteroidota bacterium | reverse complement strand
AAGTTTAAGTTCTTTATTTATTAATCTTCAGGCCCAGACATTTGATTGGGCCCAGAGAGGAGGATGGTTCGCGTATGATTATGGATATGGTATCACACTGGATAATTCCGGTAACATTTATGTCGCGGGGAAATATGAAATGAATGCGGACTTCAGTGATACTATTTTACCTAACCAGGGTAATCATGATATCTTTGCTGCACAATATAGTCCCTCCGGCAAGTTAAACTGGATCAGAACAGGAGGAGGGCCTTCGGGGGATTATGCTCATGCGATCGCCTGCGATAAAATCAGTAATTTGTATGTTGCCGGTGAAATTGAAGGTTATGGAACACAAATCATATTTCCAGGTTCATCCATTACCTTGCATTGTACAGGAGATAATGACGCTTTTATAGCTAACTATGATCTTTCGGGGGATTTGCTATGGGCCAGGAGTGGTGGTGGGTACTATGATGACAAGGCTCAGGCGGTGGCTTACGATGATTCCGGGAATGTTTTTATGTCCGGTTATTTTAATGATACAGCCAGTTTCGGAGGCATTACCATAACAGGTTTTACCACCGGTCTGAATGATATGTTTGTTGCAAAGTACGATAAGAGTGGAAAAATTTTATGGGTAAGGCATGCAGGAGGACCTGGTAGAGATGAAGCCAAGGGTATGAAATGCGATTCTTTAGGAAACGTTTATGTTTGTGGTTTGTATTCTGATGGAGCAGTTTTTGGTACGCAGACCCTAAGCAGCCCGGGTTATTACAATACCTTTTTAGCTAAATATTCTCCCGATGGAGTCTTAGTGTGGGTGCAATCGGGAGGTGGAGACTATGATGATGTCGCCTGGGCTTTGACGCTGGATAAGAAGGGCTTGATCTATGTCGCGGGTGAATTTAACGCGTATGCTGATTTTGGTGGGATTCACCTGACTACCATGGGTATGGCGGATGCTTTTGTTGCCTGTTATGATGGATCTGGAAACGTGCAATGGGCCACAGGGGCAGGGGGGAAGCTGATCGACAGGGCGAGAGGCGTTGGATGTGACGGAACTAATATTTACATTACAGGACAATTTGGTGATTCTTCCGGTGTTGCTTTCGGTCCTTTCCAATTGAAAGCAGCAGACAGTTCTGATATCTTTATTGCAGCATTGAACAATAAGGGTAATTTTATCTGGGCTACTTCTGTTGGTGGTCCTCCGGATTCATTGGAATTGCTTGGCTACGAATCTGGTAATGCTATTTGTGCGGATGCCTCGGGAAATGCTTATGCAACCGGAAGTACGCTTCAGGGAGGGCAATTTGGGAATACGTTCCTGCCTCAGTATAGCCGGACAGATTTTTTTATAACGGAAGTTTCGCCGCAAGTAACGGGCATAAAGGTGGAGGCAAAAAATAGTGGAAAACAGATCACCATCTATCCTAATCCTAGTAATGGTCAATTGGTTATCGATGTAAATCAACTGCCGGAACAGAAAATCGAAACCTGTATTTATAATTGCAGGGGTCAGTTAGTTGATATCCGTGTCGATCAATCTCCTTCAAAAATAAATCTTGATTTATCTGCTCAGAGCAATGGAATTTATTTTATTGAAATCAGAACGGAAGATCAGCAATTATTCAATAAGAAAATTGTTCTTCAGCAGTAAAGGGAATAACCTGATCAACCAGACTTGTAAGGTGAGCCAATGGAAAATTGGTTCACCTTATTATTTTTAACTCAACGGAGTTTGATTTATTTTTCTGCAAATTGGTGTTTGCATATCCCTTTGTAATGATTCTTTCTTTTTTTATGCCTTTTCCAATGAGGTAATCTGTAATTGACTGAGCTCTGAGTTGGGCGAACCTTTTGTCACAGTTGTTGTTTTCTCCCGGGTATACATAGTCCGAAATTTGGATCAACCGATCGGGATTGTTGGTTAACAAGAACGAAATATTTGTCAGCTCAACGTATGATGCGGGGGAAAGGGTCGTTCGAGCGGAATCGAAGAATAAATTGTTCAGGAAAACGGAGGAACCTCTGGTGATAGAAGGTAGTTGAATGGGATTGCGCTCTTCATAATTGCCGACCTCTTTGGACATATTTATGTTTTCAGAATAAAATAAATGACCCCGTGCCGTAAATGTAATGATGTTGCTTTTGCCAGCAGGCAGGATAAATAAATAATGTCCCCTGTTGGGGTAATAAATGCCTGAAATCTCTCCTGTTGTATTTTCTGCAACTGTTATTTCCGGATATTCCTGATTTTTCAATCCGGTAATTTCCCCTTTTATGACCGTAAGTGGAAATTCTTTAGTACTAATAAAAGTTGTTCGGTAATTGTTTCTTTGATCGATAGCGCCGGTCTCGGGATTTCCTTTTGGTGGGTAGCCGATATTAACGGGATCAGTCCAGGTTCGCTCATTTAATAATGTGCTCGTAAAAACATCGAAACAACATTTTGTTTTATTTCTATTTGAGCTAAAAAATAAGGTGACTCCATCAGGGTAGATAACGGGGGCTTCTTCATCGTTCTGAGTATTAATGGCAGAACCTAAGTTGGTTGCTTTGCTCCACTCGCCATTTTGCATTTTTTCGCATTTATAAATATCCTTTCCTCCAAATCCACCTTCCCGATTACTCGTAAAATAGAGCGTGTAACCATCTGCCGATATAAATTCGTTTGTTTCCCATCCTCCCATGTTAACTGGTTTATTTAATTTTTCAGGTTTGGTCCATTGATTTTCATTTAAACCGGAAACGTATAAATTACCTTCTCCCCTTTCATCTTTGTAAATCAGGATCATCTGACCATTCTCTGAGGTGGCAATCGTAGCTTCGTTTCTAATGGTATCCGTTACACATGCAGGACTGATTTTAATGGGGTACCCGGCAACATTCTGTAACGGATCTTCAAAATATTTTTCGTCATTTTCGGAAATGACGGATAGACCTTTTAATTTATTTCCGAGTTTGCAAATTTCTATTTTATCATTTATTTTCCTGGTGATAGCTGAATCGTTTAAATTATTGTCTAAACTTTTTTCTTTGAATTTCTCATAGGCAGAAACTGCGAGATCAAATTGGTAGGTCAAACGATACGCATCGCCTAGAAATTCGTATGCATTTACAGATGCAGAGCCCGACGCAATTGATTTTTCAAGATAGGTAATGGCTTTTTCTTTTTGTGACCTGGAGTTCAGGTAACACAGACCTATTTTATAATTCAGGATTTGATTGGACGAATCCGTTTTAAGCAAACTAAGATACTCGGGCAATGCTTCTTTCCAGCTGTTCTCGCTGTTTTCGGCAAACACATACTCAGCTTTTTCAAGGCTATTGTGGGAAGTTTGTCCGAATAATCCCGATAATCTTACTATTCCGGTTAAGAATGTAATAATCACTATTCGAAGCATACGTGCTGTTTAAGTCAAAACAGGTGCATTCTTATCGTATTTTTCAATCTTAGACTCAAGTTCCCTGCTGGCAATTGGTTTGGTTATAAAGTCATTAGCACCTAACTTAAAGACCGCTTCGAGCAAGTGTTTATTTGTCAATGTTGACATCATGATGATCGGAGTTGTACAAAGATGAATGGAGCGGAGAACAGTAACCAAAGACAAGCCAGATATGCCGGGCATCATAATATCGCTGATAAGGAGATCCGGTTTTACATCCTTCATCTCTCCAGCTATCATATTTATAGCCTCTTCGCTATTTTCGGCAGTGTACACCCTATGCCCTAAATTTTCCAGACTATAGCGAAGCGAATGAAGTATTAACCGGTCATCATCAATAATTAAAATATTCATAGCTCGTTTTTCTATTGGTTTAAATTAAACTCTCAACTACTTAAGTCTGTTTCTCCCTGGTAAACCCTATTTTTTCCAATCGCTTAACTCGTCTAATTCCTTTTCGAGCTGATCTGTATCCTGACGGAATTTATTTTTAAACTGATCCCAGTTGCTATCATTTTCTTTATAGATGGCTAATCTTTCCCGTAATTCATCGTTCGTATTTTCGATACCGGTAATTTTCAGGTCGTACTTCCTCTTTGTTTCCCGGTCTTCTTTTGTAAATTTGTTTTTTAGCTCTGCAATTTTTCTGTCACTCTCTTTTATCTTGTTTTCATATGCATTTTTGAACTTCAGGTAGTCGCTGGAGTCCTGTTTGCACGTTAAAGCAAGAGCATTGCAAATAGTTCCGATTATCAATGTAAGCAGGAGAACTGATTTTTTTATTTTCATCACATTTGTTTTATTCATATGGCCCATGCAATCACTTGAGTTCTTCTTCTACCATCGGGATGGTGATATTCCTCAGAGATCCGGTAATCCTTGTAAGCCTTTCATTAGCTTCCATTTCCTCCTTCAGGGTTTTTTCCAATAAACCAGTAACCGCCGATTCTTCCAATGTCTTGGATAATGAACAAAGCGTCCTATAGGTTTCAATTTCATATTGCTCTACTTTTTGCCCGGCTAAAATGATGCTGCTGTCTAACGTCAGTCCAGGCTCTGTGCTTTCCAGTATTGCTTCTATTTCTTTAATTAAGCCACCCAAATTCTGGCACTTCTTTGAGAC
The DNA here is from genome assembly GCA_013286655.1 of Bacteroidota bacterium. Classification (GTDB taxonomy): domain Bacteria; phylum Bacteroidota; class Bacteroidia; order JABDFU01; family JABDFU01; genus JABDFU01. The sequence goes on along the minus strand of JABDFG010000096.1, from coordinate 87 downwards.
CGCTTTTTCGCCGATAGCAGAAAATACTTCATCCAATCTGACCACGTGTCTTTTTGAAATTTCGAAATGTACAATCAACAGATCAAC
>JABDFG010000095.1 GCA_013286655.1 Bacteroidota bacterium | reverse complement strand
TTTGTTTATTTAATGCCTTGCAAGATAAAAAATAAATTGATAGCCAAAAGTAATAATTTTTATCAAAAATGAACTGTTTTTGTACAACCGAAGGATTAATGCTGATTCTGCATCGGATCTGCTGCATCGAAATCAATCCCTTGAGCTTTCAGAAGTATGCCCGATTTCCACGCGTAGAATGTCAGATAAGCAAAACAAATCGTCGGAACAACATATGAAAAATGGGTAAATGACAAACCTAGAATTCCTCCAGGAGAATTTTTATCCAGATCACAGATATGGCCTTGCAGGGGGGGGATTAGAGCTCCTCCTAATATCATCATAATCAGAAAACCAGATGCCTGGCTGGTGTATTGTTTGAGTCCGGTAATTGAAAGCGTGAAAATGCAGGGCCACATAATGGAACAGAACAGCCCTCCGCTTAAAAAGGCATATGTTGCAATTAACCCACTGGAAACCAATCCTATTGTCATTGAAGTTATTCCCAGAATTCCAAATGTGAGCAAGGTAAGGATTGGTTTTTCCCGGCTAAAGAAAAAACCTGCGATCAATACGCAAATGCAGAGGGCATATATGAGCAGGTCATTGATTTCATTTCCGCTGAGTTTATTCACAAACAGGATGATAACAAATACAAGAAAGGGTAGCACAATAGTGAGTATATTCCTTCCTGTTTTCCGCAGGTTAAACACGGTTATTGCTCCTGTCAGGCGACCGATCATAAGACTGCCCCAATACAGTGATATGAACCGTGAAATCCTGGATTCGTTCAGACTGCCAAAATCGGCTGTTTTTAGCAATGCTCCCATATTGCTTTGTATGGCAACTTCCATTCCCACATAAACAAATATGGCCAGCATCCCCCAATGCAACTGTGGAAATGACTTTATCTCAAAACGATTTTGTTTTTTCAGATCGGCATATTTATAGAAGAAAAATAAAAGCATACCTAAAAGCAACAAGGCGCTAACCATCAGAAATAAAAACTGCCGCTGGTCTTCTCCTTCTTTTTTTATCGCGAGGTTTCCTATAAAAAAAGTCATCAGACCAAGAACTGACATGATAATAATGAGTGGCGTTTTTAATATTTTGGTTTTATTGGCTGTGTCATTTTCAATCGTTAGTCTGGGCATTTTTGCAAATGAAAACAGGATTGCGGCAGCGGCAAAAGCGCCGCAAAGCAGGAGGTATAAATTGCTGATGGACCCGATGGAGGCATTTGTTTTATCGCTATCTCCGGCAACCACTTTTCCAAATAAAGCCATGCTCACAATTAAGGGGCCTATGGTAGTGCCCAGTGAATTTATGCCTCCCGCCAGACTTAACCGGTGAGATCCTTTTGCCGGATCACCGAGGCTGATGGCAAAGGGGTTTGCTGCCGTTTGTTGAAACGAAAAACCAAGAGCGATAACAAAGAATGCACTTAAAATGAAGGGAAAGGATTCAACATGTATGGCCAGAACCATTAAAAGGGCACCTGCAATAGAGATGAGTAAGCCATAGATGATACCATTTTTGTACCCGATTTTGTTTAGTACGTCCTTTCCGGTACTTAAGGATATCATATAAATAATTAAAGAACCTATAAAATAAGCTCCGTAAAAGGAAGTGTCAACAAGTTGTGACTGAAATTGATTCAGTTGGAAATGCGTTTTGCAGAAAGGAATAAATATACCATTGGATGCGGCTAAAAAACCCCAGAAAAAAAATACAGAAACCAAGGTGACTAATGACCGAGTGTTATTTTGCATACGTTTTATTTAATTAATGTAACGTGTCCCCTATACCGGTGTGTCGTTTTAAAAACGTCTTCCAGTGAAATGACCCAGCTATAAATGTCTTGTTCCGCTATCCGGTCACCATAATTTACACGACCATCCCAACCCTGGTCCCGGTCTTCCGTCTGATAAACCAGGCTGCCCCAGCGGTCGAAAATACTAAATTTGAAACCATCCTTTAAGACATTTACGCCTTCAAATTTAAAAAGATCATTTTTGCCGTCTCCATTTGGTGTAAATGCATCTGGTATATAAAATGTGTATTCAGGTGTGATTTCAATATCTTTCGCAGTTGTGTCAGGACAATTGTATTTGTTAACAATAAAGAGGATGACTTTAAATAAGCCGGTATCCTGATAGAGGTGAAGGGGATTGGTCAATATACTGGAATCGCCATCTCCGAAACTCCAGCTCCATTTAGCAGCACCGACGGATTTGTCAAAAAAGGATATACTGGGGTCAAGCTGGTTTGCCTGTTGTGGAATAGTTGTAAAAGCAGCCGTAGGCGAAGGATTAATGGTTATTAAACTGTCTGACGTTTTGGAATTTTTGCAACCTTGATTGCTTGTAGCCTGAAGTGTTACGCTATATATTCCTGGATTATCATAGGTATGATCCGGGCTTTCTAAAATGGATGTTTGACCGTCTCCGAAGTTCCATAACCAATGTGCAATACTTCCGCTGGAGATTAAGGAGGAGTCTGCGAAGTGCAATGGATTGGCTACGCAACCGTTAAGCGTGGCCGGGCTGAAAAAGATAAATGGCAAGGGGAATACGGTAACTGGTTGAATGAGGGTGTCTGTGCAACCATGATCGCTTGTAACAAGGAGAGAGGCATAAAAGATGCCATCCGAAGGATATAAGAAGGAGCTGTTTTGAGTGTTGCCAGAAGCGGTTCCGCTTCCGTATAACCATTTCCAGGCGCTGATCGTTCCACTGGTAATGGTGGAAAGGTCGTTAAATACAACTGCTTCATTCTGACAGACGGGTGTGTCTGAGAAGCTGGCGACCGGATAAGGATAAACGTTGATAATCTTATTCATTTGCCCCAGACAACCGCTGTCACTCAGTGCCTTCAGCGTAACGGTATAGCTGCCGGTTGTTGTATACGTATGGATAACATCTCTGGATGTATCCTGTGTTTTGTCTCCAAAGTCCCAGGTCCAGTTGGATACTTTTCCTGCTCCGATGGTCGTTTGATTGATAAAATGTACCGGGCTGTTGATACAGGTATTGTTGTACTGGAAATTAACGAGGGGTGAAAATGGGTTGACGAAAATAGTGACAGAATCATTACTGGAGCATGCTCCAAGACTGGTTGTAAGGAAGTAGGTTGTTGTTTGAGTTGGTTTGGCAATTGGATTTTTGATATCCGGATTGTTCAAGCCGGTTGCCGGGGTCCATTCAAATGTGGTACCTGTTCCGCTTCCGTTAAGTGCAATACTGTCGCCCAGACAGATATGGGTATCACTTCCGGCAGACACATTCAGGGGATTGATCACAATGGAATCGGTCGATTGATAGAAAACGGTACAGCCTGAACTATCTTTAAGGATAAGTTTAGGATGATAGATTCCTGTGAAATTATAAACATGAGATGACGTTTGTCCGGAGCCTAAAGCTCCGTCTCCATAATCCCAGGTAAAGATGAGGTCTGGGCTCGCAATGCTTATGAAATTAATTATTTGCGGAGGACATCCTGTATTAGGGCTAAACGTAAATGTACCTGTTGGGCCTCCTACGTGTATGTATTGGGGAAAGTTGATGCTGTCCCCGCAACCCGAAGCAGTTTTAATAACAAGTGAAACGTCATACTTGCCCGGGAAATCATACAAATGGGTTGGGTTTTGAAAGATGGAAGTGGTGCCGTCACCGAAATACCATTTCCATGCTGTCGCGTTGGTCGTTGAAAGGTCGGTAAAGTTGACATCTAAAATGGGGCATGACTGATAGGTCGAATCGGCTTTAAAATTGACAAGCGGACTTTCAACGTATACTTTTTTAGTGGTCGTGCTGCTGCAATGGTAGGAGTTTTTAACCGTTAGCGTAACCAGGTAAGTTCCATCATTGGTATATTGGTGAGCTGGTTGTGTCGAATTATCCGTGCTTGCATCCCCAAAGTCCCAGGTATAGGTGTCTGCAGCATTCTCGGTTTGCGGAACAAAAATGAAAGAAGCTCCCGGACATTGAATACTGTCATTTATTAAAAATCCGGAAGAAGGCAACGGTGGAGGTTGAAGGATGATTTTTTTAATGATACTATCGGAACACGATGAATTGTTTTTCACAATTAATTGAATTATAAAAGTATCCTGTGTAGCAAGGGTGTAGGTATGTGTAGGATTTGGAAGTGTGGAGGTGGTTCCGTCTCCAAAATTCCAGAGCCAGCTGTTGGCAGTACCTGTTGGTGAAGAGGAATCAGATAATGCTACGCTGGTAGTAGCACAGCCATAAATGCTGTCCAGGCTAAAACCGGCAGTAAGCTTCCCTACCGTAATGTAATTGGGTTTGGTAAGTGTATCCTTACAGCCATATTGGTCCGAAATGATAAGTTTTACCGGGAAGTGGCCGGTATCGGCATAGGTATGGTTAAATGTTCCTCCCGATTGGCCTGTTTTTCCATCTCCGAAATTCCAAAACCAGGATAAGGCTCCAGTGGATTGATCAGTAAATGCAACAAGGAATGGATTGCATCCGGTTAAGGGAGCTGCTGTGAATTGAGCGGTGAAGGGTTGTATGATCAGCGAGGTTTGTGTAGAATCAAGACAACCTGTTTTGTTATTTCTGACAATTAAATGAATGGTATAATTTCCTTGAGAAGCATACAAATGTGTAGTATCCCCTTTGGTGGTGGAAAAAGTGCCATCACCATAATTCCAGCTCCAGGAATCAGCTGAAATCGAATTT
>JABDFG010000094.1:1703-4791 GCA_013286655.1 Bacteroidota bacterium | reverse complement strand
TGCTCAGTCCGGCGCATTCCGGGCACCAAGATCCTTGTTTAATCGAATTTGGAACTGCTTTCCATTTATGACCATTTTCGCATTGCCAAAGAAGATGAGTGGAACTATTTACATATTCTTTGGACAAACAATTGCCCGCTTTCGCCTGGGCCAATTGTTTCATTTCTTCGATGGCAAGTTTATACTTGTTTCTGGCGCAAACCGGACACCAGGACCCTCGTTTTATTTCACTAGGAGCCGCTTCCCATACATGACCCTTTTGGCAGCGCCAAAGAAGATGTGTTTTACTGTTTATATATTGCTGGGAAAGACACTTTCCCCCTTGCAGATCGGCTATTTCTTGCAGATCCTCTAAGAATATTAAACCCTTCACGTCTTTAGTTTCCATATGAACTAAAATTCCTTCAGAATAGTGAGTTTAAAATTCTTTACCGCAGATAGCTGACCAATCCTACCAAGAAGCCGCAACACAATGCAAAAGGCTAGCGTAAGGTGAATTTCAGAATCCTTGTTCATCGGTGGTTGGCCTATTCAATTCTTTGAGCGATTGGACATTTTATTGATCCGTAGGAACAGAACACGCAATGACTTCCCTCAATTGCCGAAATTGTTTCATTGCAATATCTGCAATCCTGTGCCATTTTTCGCCCCTTTTCAGGCATTGTAGCCTGCTGCTCCTTATTGCAATGGGGGCATTTTAATATAGTAACAAAAAGCACCTCTTTGAAACCACCATACGCTACATTCTCCATAGAGATAAATTTACGCAAAAACAGCAAATCGTCCTTTACGGTCTATTTGGTGCTTTAACAGCTAACAGCTGCTGATTATGTCATTTGAAGATATGTCATAAATAAATACAATTATCTTTGTGAACTTTAAAATCATAAAAGATGAAAAAAATATTTTGCATTTTCTCTTTAATTAATTTTGCTTTCTTAAACGCTCAAATTAAAATTTCCGAGCCAGAATTTTCAGGAAATATTGTATATGTGAATGATTCTGTAGGTTCGGGTATTAAATTGGAACAACAAACAGCTTCAGGTAGTACTAAAGCTAATGGAGCCTCGTATGTCCCCGTTGTAGGATTATTTGCGGGGAAGGCAACCAGTAAAAATATTGTGAAGGGTTCCACTTCATCCATTCAAATTGAACAGAGCAAAAAAATATCCTTTATAATAAAAGTTTCGGATAACTCGATTGATCCGACGACTATGGTAAACATTTTCAAGCTTAATTCGGAAAGCGACTCAAGAACGATTGAGATATCATCTGCAAAAGTAATAGGAGGTGAAAAGTCCGGAGACATTAAGTATTTGAGTTTTAATGGTAAAAAGTACGGTCAAAGCTCTTACCTAATTGAAGTTGATAATATCGAAAAAGGCGAATACGCAATAACCCTTTCCAGTAGAAGAGATCTCTTCAATATGTTTGGAATAAAATAATCTCAAGGGTCGGATTTTTCAAAATGGGCCATATTTAAAAACAATGCTTGGTTCTTAATTATGACCAGCAATAATGGTCTTTCTAAAGGCTTGTATCAGCCAATACGGTAATAAGACCTCATTTATAGGATTCCTGTTTTTTATCAACGCCTCTACAAAAATGAATGGAATAAATGCGATGAACATAATATGTATGAATATAAGTTTTGGTGCATTTTTTTTTCATTGAATAATATTGTATTTTTTTCATTAAAAAAGCCACGCTTTTCTTAATGCGTGGCTTTTATTATAGCTAATCAACAAATTATATTTTTACTCCTCTGCTTTTTTTACCTTCTTTTTTCTCAGACTGTTTTTCATCAAGATTTTCGGCTTTTTTCTCTGTTTGTTTCTCGGTAGGTTTTTCGACTTGCTTCTCTGCTTGTTTTTCAGAATGCTTCAAGAATTTACTTTCCAGCAAAATGAAGTCTTTTTTAGTTTCATTATGTTTGTTTTGATATTCCTTGCCATAGTATCCTTTGAGTTCAACGAAATCACCTTTTTTTAAGTCCATGATTTTATTTTTTTCGATGTTTTTGTCCCAAACTTGAACATTTTGCCACATTTTTTCATCCTTTTCATTTTTCCAACCGATGGAAAAGGCCGCGACATCTTTTTCACCTACTTTTTTCATTGCAGGGTCTTGCCCTAAGTTTCCTTTTAGGGTATCGGTTATTCTAATTGGTGCACTTTGTAGATAAGTGACTTTATTAGCAACAAACTCTTCTGCTGAACCTTTATCGCTGGTGAAGGTCTTTAAGTAACCTTTTAACTCTACTTCATCGCCTTTTTTTAGTTGCTGCTCAGGTATTTTTTTATCCCAGACCTGCACATTATGCCATTTTACTTTGTCTCCATCAACCTTTTCGGCTACTGAAAAAGTAAGAACTGGTTTCTTTTCATTCTTGGATTCGCTAAGCTTTGCATCTGCGCCAAGCCTGCCGGAAATTGTAAGCTCTTTGCTTTCTTTTTTTTCATTTTCCGGTTTTGAGGTTTCATTTGCCATTTTTATAAGTTTTAGTTTAACATAAAAGGGTTTAAAATTTCAGCACCAATGTTATAATAATTTATCGGGGAAAACCTTTACGTTTTCGTATGAATAGAAAGGAAGAATAAGATTTGCTAGCAGAGAATTACTTATACAAGTTAACAATCTGCTCTACTTCCTGCTGTATTTTGGAAAAATTTTCGGAAAGAATTTTTTGCCTTTTCTTTTTTAGGAATTCCTCGTTAAGGATTGCATGCGACTGGTCAATAAAGTCGATAATCTCTATTTTTTTTCTGTCCACCTTTGCGCTTAAGTATTTTAACTCAATATAGTGTTCATCCAGAGCATGAATGTTTTTAGTTAAGGCTGATTCATAATTTTTGATTTGAGTCAGTTCTTTTTCATCGAGTTTAAAATCATCCACAAATACAGGAATCGGCCTTAATTTAAAATCAGGGTCAAAATCCTGAATGCGTTTCATCCGGGCTTTAAACCAATCCTTTTCACTTTCCACCAGCTTACCTACAAATGTCCCGGTCGGTAATGAGAACACATCCTGAATATTGTACTCTTCCCCACATAGTAAACATCATTCTAAATGCCGATACTCCTACTC
>JABDFG010000094.1:0-1693 GCA_013286655.1 Bacteroidota bacterium | reverse complement strand
GGTCGGTAATGAGAACATATCCTGAGTTTTGAGTATTTCCCGATGCTGCTCGGAATAGCTTTGTCCTTTGCTTTGACTTTCGCCTGAATCACTTTGACTTAATCCGGCATTTATGCTCTCCACCATCCGGTATTCTTTTCCTACTATATCAGAAACATATTTTGCAGTGTCGTACCCTGAAACATTCCCATAAAACTGAGTTGCCAGGTTTGATACAAGAGCAATTCGTTTGTCCTTGCCGTACATGGCATCCATCTGAGAAAAATCCTGAGCCATATAGAAAACAGCGAGCTTGTTACTTCTGGCTGTGGCGGGAATCTCGTCCAGGTTAGGGATAAAGATGGTCGGTCCCTCGTCGATTAGAGCGACGCTTTGCTGTTTCCCTTGCTGATTCATTACTTTCAGGGCGATTGTTGAAATAAAGGCAATTATAGGGGAAAGGGCGGTTCTTATAGTGGGATGGGAGCCAAGAATGATGAATTTTGGATTATTGGGGTTATTTAGGTCAATAGTAAAATCATCCCCTGTTAAAATCCAGTTAATTTCAAGGGTATTGATCTTTTGTAGTTGCATGGTAAGAGAGCCTATTACCCCGGCAAGCTGATCGTAAGCCTCCTTATCGGCTGCTTCCTTAACAGATTTCATCATCCCTTTGGTTTCCTGATCTGAGCAGATCATTTTAACTAGAGTAGGAGTATCGGCATTTAGAATGATGTTTACTATGTGGGGAAGAGTACAATATTCAGGATGTGTCTTTTTCATGAACCAGATTACAGCTTTTAAAAGTCCTGCTGCGGATTCAGCGAAAAAGCCTCCTTTTTTTATGGCTTCCTTATCAAGATTGGAATAAAGGGCCCAGGAATATTCTTCAACATAAGTCTGAGATTCTAAAAAACGAGGGTCTAAGGGATTAAAACGGCATGAGCGATCCAGATCAGTAAAGGAAACCGGATAAAATTTGACATCAGTAATATTAAAGTGTAAAAAACAGCTATATACTACATCCCCCAGGACGGAATATTTAAAATCGTAAACGAATCCGGCATACAGTTTTTTAATTAAATGGTAAATGGATGGTTCTGCAATCGAAGCGGATTTACCCGCACCAGCTCCGCCGATTACAAGTACAGAACGAAAAGGATTTGGAATATTTACAACTCCTTCGTGCGCATCTAAAGTAATTGTAAATGGCTTTTCACTTCTGTTTTGCTCCGGGCTTAACTGAGTCATATCAAGATTAATAGTAGGATTATTATTGGCATAGTTCAGTACTAATGTGGCAATGCTGATATGGGAAATAAGAAACAGGAGAGGGTATAAGAATGTATTTAACTCAGAAGGCAAAGAGTTTGCCATTATCAGAACTGCAACGCAAATAAATGATATAATAAATAAAGTAATTTTTACTCTGTTTTCTAAATGAAATTGTTTTTTTACCTGAAAAGAACCTTTGCCGTTATAAAAGCAAGTGGCACTGAAAACGACAAAATAAAATGCCCTTAATAATTCACCTGCTTTGTAAGAAATTCTTTTTAAGGCTTTACTATGAATTAATATATCTGCGCAAGCGAAATAATCAAAGCATATGACTATAAAAAACACAACAAGTAAAAGAATAAGCAACTCTTTGAATTGCCTGGGATTCATGGGTTCTGGCTTTATCATGTTTTTAAAAAATTAATTTGTGATAAAG
>JABDFG010000093.1 GCA_013286655.1 Bacteroidota bacterium | reverse complement strand
ATATTGCTTCCAAAGTATTGGAGAATAACCCGGACGTGAGGTTTGTTATGGCTGGAGTGGGAGATTATTTCAAAACGATGATTGAAAATAGTTCCTATAAGCATATAGGCAATCGTTTTCACATGACCGGTTTTTTGAATTTGGAAAAATTGCGGTACCTGTATTCTATTAGTGATGTGTATTGCATGCCATCTGTTTCCGAGCCATTTGGATTATCGGCGGTGGAAGCGGCTCAATTTGGGATCCCTTGCGTGATTTCCAAACAGTCCGGAGTAGCGGAGGTATTAAGCGGTTCACTTAAGTTTGATTTTTGGGATATCAACAAAGCGGCTCACTATATTCTGAATTTGCTAAGCGATTCTGTTTTAAGAAAAAAAGTGGTGAAAGATGCTTCGCTTAACCTGGATAAAATCAGCTGGGCTATTTCCGCTCAAAAAATCATGAGCGCTTATTCTTTCAACCAATTTATATAAAGTAAAATAATTTACATGCCCTCCATTTGCTTTTATTTCCAGGTGCACCAGCCTTTTCGTATCAGGCCGTATTCTTTTTTTGATATCGGGAACTCTCATTTTTATGAAGACGATGCAAAAAACAGAGAGATTTTAAACAAAGTAGCGGACAAGTGTTATCTTAAAACGAATCAAAAAATGCTGAATTTAATTCACCGGCATAAGGGAAAATTCAGAATCAGTTATTCGATAAGCGGTATGGCGATTGAACAATTTGAAAAATACCGGCCGGACGTTTTGCAGTCTTTCATTGACCTTTCCAATACCGGGTGCGTTGAATTTATATCAGAAACCTATAACCATTCATTGAGTTTTATTTTTTCGAAAACGGAGTTTCAGAGGCAGGTCAGAAAGCATGCCGCAATGATTAAAAAATACTTCAACCAGGTACCCGAGGTTTTCAGGAATACAGAGTTGATTTACAATAATGAATTGGCTGCATTTATGGCGGAAATGGGATACAAGGGAATTATATGCGAAGGAGTGGATCGTCTGTTGGGTGGCCGGAGTCCCAATTTCGTTTACCGGCCTGTGAACGCTATAGATATAAAATTATTGTTAAAAAATCACCGCTTATCAGATGATATTGCTTTCCGGTTTTCGGATAAAGGCTGGACTGAATTTCCGCTAAGGGCAGATAAGTTCAAAAATTGGGTACATAGCATTGCCGGTCATGGGGAAACTATTAATCTGTTTATGGATTATGAAACCTTCGGTGAACACCAATGGGAATCGACCGGCATTTTTGATTTCCTGGATCACCTACCGGGGGAGATTTTATCACACCCTGACTTTGATTTCAAAACGCCTTCTGAAGTTATTGCGTCTTGTCCGTCCCGTGATGTGTATGATGTGCATGATTTTACTTCCTGGGCGGATACGGAGAGAGACCTTTCTGCCTGGTTAAGCAATTCCATGCAGCTGGAAGCTATTAAACGGGTTTATTCTCTTGAAAAGGAAATGAGAGCATGCGGAGACCTACATTTGCAGGAAGTGTGGGAACGACTCCAGACCTCCGATCATTATTATTATATGTGTACTAAATTCTGGAATGACGGAGATGTCCATAAGTACTTCAGTCCTTTCGATTCTCCTTATGATGCCTATATGTATTTCATGAATGTATTTAGTGATCTGGAATGCTCATTAAAAGCTTTGGGCAGGAAGACGAAGATAAAAATCGGAATCAATCGGTTTCAAATGAACTGATATTTTTAAATAGAAAACCGGCAAGTGCCGGTTTCTTATGCTTTTTAGTTTAATTCAGGGGGCAAATTTAATTCAGATTAATCGACGACAACATTTCGCGACTGAATGCGGAGTTGAATTTTTTCCGGTCAATTTTCCGGTCAAATTTTTGACTAAGACTGTTTTCCTTTTCTGCCTGAGCTGCCAGAAAGGAGGAAGGACTTAACCCCACCACTTTTCTGAATTGATTAGACAGATGAGCTACACTGCTATAATGAAGTTTATAAGAAATTCCCGTAAGGCTCAATTCGTTTTCCAGGAGCAACTCTTTTACCCGTTCAATTTTGCTGGTCAATAGATAGTTTTGAATCGTGGTGCCTTGTGATTTGGAAAACAGGCTTGCCAGGTAAGTATAATTATAGTTAAGCTTTTCACTCAGGTAAGAGGAAAGGTTTGTTTTTATTTGTTCATCCGAATGAACCAGTTCTTTAATGATTTGCTTTATTTTTTCAATAAGTCTGCTGTTGATATGATCTGCTAATTCAAGTTTTGATTTTTTTGATGCAAAACTCAATTTTCTTGAGGAAATGAACTTGTCTATTTCGACTTCATTCATTTTATTTATTTTCAAGAAAGGTTCTTGAGAAATAGTATTAAAAAACCGGGGTCTCATAGGAATATCGTTTTGGTTAATATTTTATTTCTTTTATAAGTTTAAAGGTATCGATACTTTAGAAGGCGACAGCTGACTTTTCGTTTATCGTGGGTTGTTAATCGCCGAGCGGGAGGAAATCAAAGCCGATTTTACTGGGACTTTAAGAATAATATCAGCTGATGGTCAAATTCCAGGCTGTCAATTACCCCGATTTTATAATCCAGGGATAACTTTTTTAGAAAATAGTAACGCGGTTTAAAATCAATAGGTGTTTTACTTGTATCACCGGAAGGCTTTTGGACGTTATTGCTCTGAAAATCGGAAGGACTCACTTTTTCTATTTCCAATATAAGCCAGGTAGCAAACAAAAGGCTGCATATGTAAAAAACAGGTTTTAAAAGAAATTGATAGTTTTTCATGATCCTGTTTTAATCTGTTTCTGAAGGCTTCCAATAGGCTGCGCGGATCATTATACTCAAGGAATAGATATTAAAGATGGACCAAAATGCATTAGCAGCGAAGCCTGAAACAGCCGGGTGAGAATGTCTTACTAAAAGTATGCTGTTGTAAATAATTCCGGCCACGCTTAGGGTAATGATCAACAGGTGTGGCAGTATGTGCCGTATATTCCCCCTGAAGGAAGTACCCGAATTGTCTTTAGGGGTTACATTGAACTTCACTTTTTTGCCGCTTGCTACAGATAGTATGGCCATTAGCATAAACCAAAACCCGGAAATATAGTATTGATCTCCTCTTTTTGTGGAAATTCCCCAGCATCCCAAGGTTAACGTAATCGTATTCATAATCTGGAATGGAAGAAAATATTTAAAAAAGTCAAAACTATAAGCTCTGACAGGAAGGGCAAGTGTAAAAAAAAAGATAATTGGACTTAACAGAAAAACCAGGATCCAGAGTGGCGAAAAATAAGACCAGATGGTATTGAAATAACAAAGTTTTTGACCCAGGGAAAGACCTTTTATAAAAAGAGGATTTTCCTTAAAGGCAATGTCCAGGGAACCTTCCGCATATCGTTGATGTTGCTTGATCCAGCTGTTCAGATCCTGGGTGGAAAGCATTTTGCATTCCACGTCCGGATGCTGAATACTTTCCCAGTTATTTTCCTTGTCAGCATGCAGCATGATAGAAGTGTAAATATCTTCGGAAGCATGAAATTTGAAGGGAATTATTTCCCGTTTTAGCAGCATGCCATTTTTTTGTTCGTGTATTTCTTTCCTGTTTTTATGTTTGCTGATCAAGTCAATTTCCAGTTTTTTTATTCCATCAGCAAATTCCCTCAGGGCCAGATTCATAATTGCCTCTCTGCGATGAATAGAGCCGGCCCCGCAGCAAAAAGCAGCATTGTGAAAATTTCGCTTTCTTAAAATTGCATCATAAAAAAGCCGGGGGTCATTCCCAAAAATATCCTCGTTCACTGTGATTTTTCCAAAAAGGAAGTGGATCAGGGAACTTAACAATTTACTACCCGGCTTCATTTTTGCATGAATGATTGAGCTTAGTTGCTGAGCTTCACTGGTATCGTAAAACCACTGAGGGGTTTGAACCCAGGCTACTTTCCGGTTTCTGAAATATCCGCTTGTATTGATTAGAAATTGAGGGAAGACACGGGTGTCTGCGTCTAAAATAACGAATAAATCTCCCTTGGTGTACTTTAGTCCATTTTTAAGATTTCCCGCTTTATAGCCTTCGTTGTGCTCTCTGATCAAATACCCCACTTTCTCTTCCTCGGCCACTAATTTCATATTCTCCTTGGAGGGATCTTTTCCATCTCTTCTACCATCGTCCAGCACATAAATTTTTATCGTTACGTCTGAAAATGGATAAACAATGGCTTTTGCATCAATAATGCTTCTGCGGACTAATTCGACATCTTCATTGTAGGTAGCAATAAAAATATCTATGATGACCGGCCTGTCCCTTCTTCCCTGAAGTTCTTCTATTTCTGAAAGGTAATGCACAGGAGGAGTTTTGGGACTATCCTTGTTAGACCAAAAATTAATAACCAACATAATCGTCCCGACAAAACTCAGAGACTCTGCCAATGCAAGCGGTATAGCAAACCATAAAGCTGCCGGATTAAGAGAATATCTCCACCGCCAACTCAGGTACGAAACTCCCAATACAATGGTTAAGATACCAACAAACTGAAACAGAAATGTTCTGTATTTGTTGTCGGGGATTGCAGGGTAGGGTTTCCTATGCTCATACTTTTCAAAGTAAAATTGTTTTTTCAATTTCAGTACGTTAGTCACAGTTAAGAATATGTTCCAGGCCCATTGATTTTATTTTGTTTTTTATTATTTCATTGACATTCACAAATTGAACCTCTGTTCCATTTTCCAATAGTGATTTTAAAAGGTCAATCAAATTGGCCATTTCTGTGTTATTAATAAATACTACATTTTTTAGATCGTAATACTGAATCCCCTGGCAATAAACCCC
>JABDFG010000092.1 GCA_013286655.1 Bacteroidota bacterium | reverse complement strand
GCGTTCTCTGGCAACGCGGCAGAGTAACCTGGCCCTTTCGAAATATGTGCAGGAGGCAGTTGATATTATTAAGGCTGCAAATTTTGATCTGATTATCCTGGAAACCAGTGGAATTGGTCAGAGCGATACAGAAATCATTGAGCACAGTAATATGTCATTGTATGTGATGACGCCTGAGTATGGTGCTGCAACGCAATTGGAAAAGATTGATATGCTGGATTTTGCAGATGTAATTGCGCTGAATAAATTTGATAAACGGGGGGCGATGGATGCTTTGCGTGATGTAAAAAAACAATACAAACGGAATCATCAGTTGTTCGAAGCCTCAGATGATCAACTGCCCGTATTTGGTACCATCGCTTCCCAGTTCAACGATCCGGGAATGAATAGTTTGTACGTAGCAGTTATGGATAAGCTGGTTCAGAAAACGGGTCGGACAGATTTGAAATCTGCATTCCTATCAAGTGACGAAATGAGCGAGAAGATCTTTATTATTCCTCCCAGCCGTACACGTTACCTAAGTGAAATTTCAGACAATAACCGTCAATACGATAAATGGGTACTTGATCAGTCGGAAGTGGCACAGCGTTTATATGGAATCCATAAATCAATGGAGACGCTGAATGATTCTTCGCTGAAAGAAAAAGATCAGGTCATTCAGAAACTGGAACAAGTCTATGCGGACCTTGAATTGAAATTGGATCCACTTAATAAAAAAGTACTGGAGGAATGGCCGAAAAAGGTTAAAAGCTACCAGGATGACTATTATATTTTTAAGGTTCGTGATAAAGAAATTAAAATCGAAACACATTTTGAGTCCCTCTCTCACACACCGATTCCAAAAGTAAGCACTCCTAAATATGAAGCCTGGGGTGATCTTTTGAAATGGAATTTATTGGAAAACGTTCCGGGTGAGTTTCCTTTTACGGCGGGAGTGTTTCCTTTTAAGCGGGAAGGAGAGGACCCTACCCGTATGTTTGCCGGTGAAGGCGGACCGGAACGCACGAACAGGCGTTTTCACTACGTCTCCTTGGGTTTGCCGGCTAAACGTTTATCTACTGCGTTTGACAGTGTAACATTGTATGGAAGGGATCCGGAGTACAGACCGGATATTTATGGTAAAATCGGAAATTCAGGCGTTTCAATTTGCTGCCTGGATGACGCCAAGAAATTATATTCGGGTTTTAACCTGGCTGATCCCAGAACATCCGTGAGTATGACGATTAATGGTCCCTCCGCCATTTTGGCCGCCTTTTTTATGAATGCGGCTATTGATCAGCAATGTGAATTATACATCCGACAGCATAAACTGGAAGCGGAAATAAATAAGAAAATTGAAAAGATCTATCTGAAGAAAGATGTCCGGCGACCTTTCTACCAGGGCCCTTTGCCAGAGGGTAATGACGGTTTAGGCTTGTTTTTGTTGGGTGTAACCGGCGAACAGGTATTGCCGGAGGAAGTATATGAAAAGATCAAAAAGGATACGTTGGCTGCAGTTCGCGGTACCGTACAGGCTGATATTCTGAAAGAAGATCAGGCGCAAAATACCTGTATTTTTTCAACGGAATTTTCGCTGCGGGTGATGGGAGATATGCAGCAGTATTTTATTGATAAGAACATCCGTAATTTTTATTCTGTTTCTATTTCCGGCTATCACATCGCTGAAGCAGGTGCTAATCCCATTACTCAACTGGCTTTTACTTTAGCAAACGGTTTTACTTACGTTGAGTATTATATGAGCCGGGGCATGGATGTCAATCAATTTGCTCCAAATTTGTCTTTTTTCTTTTCAAACGGGATTGATCCTGAATATGCGGTACTTGGTCGTGTAGCCCGCAGGATCTGGTCAAAGGCTATGAAGTATAAGTACAAGGCCAATGAACGTTCTCAAATGTTGAAATATCATATTCAGACTTCCGGTCGTTCGCTGCATGCCCAGGAAATAGATTTCAATGATATCCGAACAACCTTACAGGCTCTGTACGCGATCTATGACAACTGCAATTCGCTTCACACGAATGCCTATGACGAGGCAATTACTACTCCGACTGAAAACTCGGTACGCAGGGCGATGGCAATCCAATTGATCATTAACCGGGAGCTGGGACTAGCGAAGAATGAAAACCCTTTACAAGGTTCATTTATTATTGAAGAATTAACGGATCTGGTGGAAGAGGCGGTGTTGACAGAGTTTGACCGCATTACGGAACGCGGAGGTGTGTTAGGAGCAATGGAAACCATGTATCAGCGTGGAAAAATTCAGGAGGAAAGCTTGTATTATGAAACACTTAAGCATACAGGTGAATTTCCGATTATTGGCGTCAATACGTTCCTTTCTTCAAAAGGATCTCCAACGGTCATTCCCAAGGAAGTGATACGTGCGACAAAGGAAGAGAAAGAATACCAGATAAGCATGTTAGCCGAAATGCAGAAGGGTAATAGAGAGCAAGGGCCTCCTGTTTTGCGTGATCTGCAGACGATCTCGATTAAGAACCAGAATATTTTTGAAGGTATTATGGAAGCCGTAAAATTTTGCTCCCTGGGGCAGATTACGGCTGCTTTGTTTGAAGTCGGAGGACAGTACAGAAGGAATATGTAATCAATCCATCGCTCTTTTGTTAAAGAGTGTATACCCAAAATGGAATAAGAACGTAATTGGGTTTGCGGCTCTGTCATAGTAATTTACACTGAAGCTGATAGGACCCACAGGAGTAGTATATACTGCTGCAGTGGTCAAGATATAATGTTTGGTGGTAAATACTCCGCTGTAATAAGCCTTATACTGTTGAACTCCCGTTCCTTCCAGAATGGCCTGATAGGGACTGAATACATAAGCTTCGCTGCGCAATTCAATGTTTTTGCTAAAACTAATGATGTTTTTTAAACCTGCGGAGAGGTAATTATAGGCTCTGTAGTTATTGAGAAAGAGCGTTTGTGTTTCAGTTGTAGGTTGAAAAGAAGGAGCAGCTAAAATGGAAGAGGCGTAATTATAGGAAAGATTTTGATTGGAATACACCCCCTCTAAACGAACACCCAGTTTAATTTTTCCGCGGTAAATAAAATAATCATCGTAAATGGACTTTAGTTGTAACCATTCCCGTTCTGAGCTGTTCGGCTGGAGCCCGGCCTCCAATGACCCGGGTTTATTGTATTCCGTTCCATTCAAATACCTTACCCTGAACATAAAATAATGACCTTCGCTTGGATACATTTTACGGTTAAACGTATTGTTTTCATAAGTCAGATTGGCTGTGACCATGTGAAATTTGTCCTGGTCGGCAGTATCCTGGGGAGTAGGAGCAAAATTAGGAGTTTGATAATACTGATTAGTATTAATGGTATACCCGATACTTCCTACCAGTTTTCCGTTGGCGGAGACAGGTACTCCAATATTCAGTTCCTCATGCTGTTCAATCTGTATCAGGTAGGCCGGTATGATGTCTGAAAAAAACAATTCGCTGCTGTTGTAAAAATCCCAGCGATTATAAGTAACGGTGGGTTCAATGTAAAAAGGAATACGTGCAGGTATGTCAATACGCGCCCCTACCTGGGCAGAACTATAAAGACGGCCAAAATAAGTGTTCCCATCTATTGTCACAGCTTCCTTTCCGAGATAATTGTATTTTAACCCTACAAAACCTTCACTGATGGGTCGGTTAGAAAGATCTCCACCCAAAAAGGCCACTATACTTTTTTGTCTTTTCATTTTCAAATTCAGGTCATACAAACCACTTTGAGGGTTATAGTGAGCCAATGGAAAAAGATCCTTCAGCTGCGGGTCGGCTGCCAGTTTAAAATATTGTTTTCTGAGTTGTGTGAGTGACAAGCTATCATTACCATACCGAACACTCTTTTGAATGTATTGAGCCTGGTTGTTGTTTAATCCGATTACCTTAATCTTATCGAATTCAAGTGGGTGTTGGTTTTTAAGAAAAATTTCTCTTTTTTTGCTCAGATTTTCTTCCGGACCCCTTTCGCGGAGGGCCTGTTTGATTTCCTTCATCACACGCATCGTACTTACGTAACCACTGTCAATCAGTTTTTGAGGGTTGTCAAAATCAAACAGGCCAATATCCGTTTTAGGCTCAATGCGAACACCGGATTTAGAAAGAAGCGTATAATTAGAGGTACCTGTCATCATACTCCGGATCTGTGATACGACATTATCATCTGAAGGCGGCGGAACATTACCTGTTACATTACTGCCAATCACGAAGTCAGGATGAAAATCGCTTTGCATGACATCCGATGGAAAATTATTATAGAGGCCTCCGTCGAAGAGAAGCTTGCCATTTACGAAGATTGGTTTCAGGTAAAACGGGTAAGAGATGGAAGCCCGCAGAGCAAGGCCCAGGTCTCCTTTTCTAAAAACGACCGTTTGATTGCTGTCAATATCAGATGCAACACATCGAAATGGAATAAGCAGGCTGTCGAAATTATAGTTTGCCTCTGCGGAGGCCCCGGCATAAATTTCCATCAGGCCGAAATCAATAGGTTGGGAATTGATAATATTAGTAGGCAGGGAGGATTGAATACCTTCTGTAAGTGCCAGTTTAAATTGTATCCAGGAGGCATTGTCATCTCCCTTTTTAAAATAATAGTTGTTTTTATCAGTTATATTACCATAGGTCCAGTTCCTGAATGCTTCCGACTTTACCAGTTTTTCTATTTGTCCGGGAGTATAACCTATTGCGTAAAGAGATCCGATCAAGGCTCCACTTGAAGTGCCGCAGATATAGTCAATTGGGATATTGTTTTCTTCCAGCGCTTTTAATACCCCAATGTGGGCAAGTCCGCTGGCTCCGCCTCCACTCAGA
>JABDFG010000091.1 GCA_013286655.1 Bacteroidota bacterium | reverse complement strand
ACAATTAATAATAGAACATTTATTACAATTTTTTATTTACTCCAAATTGGCCTTACAGATGTATTGCTCACTTTAAAAAGAAAAAAAACTCACAACATAGGATTTTGGACAATTCATAATGAGAACATTTTGATTTGACATCCCCTCATTATAACAATAAATTTACTTCGAATTCTACCTGGGCAACAGCAAACTGAAGTAAGCAATAAACAATCAAAAAAAACAATTAAAATGAAAAAGATCAAATTTGAAAAAAAGTTGGATTTAAAAAAAGAAACCGTATCAAACTTAAACGAATTACAAATGAAGAATGTTAAAGGTGGGAATTTAGCATCAGATGGCGGGGGTGTCTGTTTATCATTTGGCGGTGCTGACGATACGAAGTGCTGGTAAATATCAGATTTTAGCTCTTGTAATATTATAAATTGGTAACAGCAAACTGAATAAAAATCAATAATTAAAAACAATGAAAATGAAAAAGATCAAAATCGAAAAAAAGCTTGTTTTGAAAAAAGAAATGGTAACAAAATTAAACCAATTAGAAATGAAAAATATCCAGGGTGGGAATCTTTCTTGGTCTCTTCATTTTGATGATTATAACAATTGCACGTCGTGTACTCAATGAAGACAATAATTAACAACTAAAAGCTAAAAGGGTTACATCGTCTGGTGTAACCCTTTTGCTTTTTACAGAATCCGTAAAAATTTATTTATTCAGACGATACAAGGCAGAAACAAGCATATCAATATCCGAACAGGTATTGTAAAAGGCCAGAGAAGGCCTGACCGTACTCTCCAGACCAAACCTGCGTAAAATCGGTTGAGCGCAATGGTGACCTGAACGCACAGCTATACCGTCCTTGTTTAAAGCACTTCCAACTTGTTCCGTACGGAAACCCTCGAGGACAAAGGACAAAACCCCGGCTTTATCTGCTGCGGTTCCAATCAGGCGAAGCCCTGGCACCCCTTTCAGCAAACGGGTCGCATAAGCTAATAAATAATGTTCATACTGCTGAATGAGGTCAATTCCAATTTTGTTGACATAATCAATGGCAGCACCCAGTCCAACCGCATCGGCGATATTTCCCGTTCCGGCCTCAAAACGGGCCGGAGCGGCCTGGTACCGAGTATGTTCAAACGTTACATCTGCTATCATATTACCTCCACCCTGCCAGGGCTGCATCTCATTCAGTAAAGCCTCTTTACCGTAAAGTACGCCGATCCCCGTTGGCCCGAAAACTTTATGTCCGGAAAACACATACCAGTCGCAGTTCAGCAAACGCACATCGGCACGCATGTGTGAAACAGCCTGTGCTCCATCTACCAAAACTTTAGCACCCGCCTGGTGCGCCATTTCCACCATTACCTTAGCCGGCGTAATAGTACCAAGGGCATTGGAAACCTGGGTGAAAGAAACCAGTTTGGTCTTGGGTCCCAGTAATTTAGCATACTCCTCCAGCATGATCTGTCCATCCTCATCTACCGGTATCACCCTTAAAACAATTCCTTTCTTTTCGATCAGTTGTTGCCAGGGAACAATATTCGCATGATGTTCGAGATGACTAACAATCACTTCATCCCCCGCTTTCAGATTCTCTTCTCCCCAACTTTTAGCCACCAGGTTGATCGCTTCTGTTGAACCCCGTACAAATACAATTTCATTGATCGAAGCAGCATTCAGAAAAAGCTGCACTTTTTGGCGTGCAGCTTCGTATGCATCCGTTGCCCTAGCTGCCAGGTCATGGGCAGCACGGTGTATATTGGAATTCTCATGTTCGTAGAAATAACTTATCCGGTCGATCACCTGTTTAGGCTTTTGCGTAGTCGCCGCATTATCCAGCCAGATCAAAGGACGACCATTCACCTGCTCTTTTAAAATCGGGAAATCCGACTTATAACGGTTCACGTCAAAGGTGGATCCAGCCATATTTCCAGGTAATCCATTCTTGCCTGATAAAAAATAATAGGATGCATCCGATCCCCCACCAGTAAAATTGTAATTAGGCATGCCACCACCAGGAAACTGCGAAACAGGAACAAACGAAGTCAATGTTTTTAAAGCATCCGCTAACCCTGATTCAAAAGAACTATCGGAAACGTACTGAATATCCAAACTATCCTTTTCAGCTATTTCCTTTTTTAGAGAAGGAGATATTCCACTTCCTGCAACAGAAGAAGGAATCTTTCCATCATCCGCGAAATGCGGATCAGGCAAACTCGTCTGAGGATCATTCAGATTAAAAATACTACCATGCTGAGCGGCCGAAGGAGAAATTCCACTTCCAGCCACAGAAGAAGGTATCTTTACATTATCCGCGAAATGAGGGTCCTGTAAACTAGTTTGCGGATCCTGAACATTGAAATCACCCGGAACCTGATTTTTCGCAAGATCATAGCTTATCCCGCCCGGCGGAAAATTTCCCGGTTTAGCCAAAAATAACTCATTGGCCAATTTTTGCAAGGCCTCCACATTAGGTAAGCCAGGATTATCTTCGCTCATGATCGCTTATTTATACTCATGATACTTGCCAACTTCCACATCTTCTAATACCGCAATGGCATCGTCTACCAGCACGGCCAAAGAACAATACAGTGAAACCAGGTAAGAAGCAATCGCCTTATCGTTAATACCCATAAAACGAACCGACAAACCAGGACTTTGTTCCCCAGGCAATCCTGGCTGATACAAACCAACAACACCCTGACGGCTTTCCCCGGTACGCATCAGTATGATTTTGGACTTTCCTTTTTCGACCGGGACCTTATCCGAAGGTATCAGAGGAATTCCTCTCCAGGTAATAAACTGCGAACCGAAAAGAGAAACCGTCGGAGGTGGTACTCCTCTACGTGTACATTCACGCCCAAAAGCCGCGATTGTTAAAGGATGTAATAAAAAGAATCCGGGTTCTTTCCAGACTTTGGAAATCAACTCGTCCATATCATCCGGTGTAGGAGCTCCGGTACGTGTCTTGATCCGCTGAGCCGAAGCTATGCTGTGCAATAGACCATATTCTTTATTATTGATCAGCTCACTTTCCTGACGCTCTTTAATTGTCTCGATCGTCAGGCGCAACTGTTCTGTGATCTGATTATAAGGCTTACTGTATAAATCCGAAACGCGGGTATGTACATCCAGAACCGTATTAACCGCATTCAGGTTGTATTCCCGTGGATTTTCGATATAATCCACAAACGTATGAGGTAGTTCACGTTCATCACGTGCAGAACAATCCACCTCCACATTATCCGCATCTTTTACCTTGTTCAGACGGTAAACCCCTGACTCCACCGGGATCCAACTCATTAAATGAGTCAGCCAACGGGGCGAAATTAAACCCATCTGCGGAACCGTGCGGGTAGCGATCGCTAATTGCCGGGCGGCCACATCTCCCAGTGCCGTCTGATTTTTGTTCTTTTCAGTCATTTGATTCTAAAATTTTAGGAGTTAAAAATAAGCTGAGCCAAATATATCAATTAATCAGAAATTTCAATAATATCATTTTCAGGATTACTGAGCATCCCGAGCACTTGCACTAATTTTTTTTCAAAATCCGAATCTTTGGTAAGTATTATTGCGTTTTTTTTCTCTGGCAGCATTAAAAATAATAAGATCATCCGCATCTCTTAAGCCCAACTCTTTTACAGATTTACTTGGAATATTAAACGATTGACGGATGAAAGCGTCACGCTGCATGCAATACCGGATGTTGAACTTTTGCCAAAGCATATTTTATACATGCTTTCAAATCATCCGGCTCCAGATCAGGCAATTCGTCTACTATTTGAGCTGGAGTTAAACCATTTGCCAATAGTTCCAAAACATCCGTAACTCGTATACGCATGCCGCGAACACATGGATTACCTCCACATTGACTGGGGTTGACAGTTATTCTATTTAAAAAAGCTTTTTGCATTCCTAAATTTACAAATTATTTTTTACTATCAGCGCCAGATGCATCAAACCCTCCTTAAATATACCAAGCAAGCCTTCGACCTGAAATTAAAAGGTGTATCCAGTTCCAACGCCAGCCAGGAAAAAGCGGTTAAAAAATTAATAAGCAGAGTCGAGGAAAATAAAAACAAAGTCGATTTTTCCTGGTTGATGGAAAGGGTAAATGAACTTTTGGCAGAATAGCTACGCTTTCGATGCTTCTCCCATCTATTACTGAACAATCAGTTTTTCTGTAACCATTCCATTATCTGTATCTCGGATCTGAACAAAATAAATTCCGGGTGAAAGACTTTGCACATTCAGTAATACATTTCCGGATTTTAAGGGTTGCTTCAGGACCACACGTCCGCTTATATCAACCAGGGAAAGAATGGTGTTCTCTAACAGATCAAACCTACTCAAAGAAATCGTCACCTGTGAACTAGCCGGATTGGGGTAAATATGCATTGAAGGATCTGAAACGGAAAATGTACTTATATCCGTCAGCACTGTTTTCGTACAGCTCTTGCTATTCGCGAACGACGAATCAAGTTCAGAAAAATCCACCCCTATATCTTTCTGATCGCTTCCTTCATTTTTATAGGGACTAGAGGATGCTAAAGCATAATCATGATAATTACTGCTACCCGATGAGTAATTAACAAAACCAACATCCGTTGTCGCTGCCGGAAAATAATTTTTGCTAACTGTCACGTAATTACTATAATTGGAGGCAGTACCCGAAATAAGCACATTTTTATTGAAATGCTGATTGGCATCTGTGACATCCGGAAAATACCTTCCCAATGGTCCATTACCTCCGGGTCCAAAGCCAGGTCCGTATATCCCCTGATAACCTCCCGCAGTAACCAGGCAATTCATCAGATTATTCGTAAACACAAACTGCCGGGTTGTATCATAGGCCCAGGTAATAACTCCTGTCTGAAAAATCGTATTATGATCAATCGTAACTCCTTGTGGATTCCCAAGTTCTATAAAAGTACCGACATTGGGAC
>JABDFG010000090.1 GCA_013286655.1 Bacteroidota bacterium | reverse complement strand
AGGATGCTTCAAAAAGGAAGCTACTTTTTTCTTTTGCGAGGGTCGCCGGATATCCCCCTGGCGCCTCGCTAACAGATAGAACTTATTTTTGAGAGTTATAAAGGAGTTTAGATTATCAATTATTTTTGTCAGGGCAAGTTGCTTTCGAAGTATTTTGTCCTCTAAAATTAAATTTTCAGTACCGTACAATTTTTTTTCAAGCTGGAAACAATCAAGAAGCAATTCGAAGCTTTCATGTTTTTTAGCAAGATCGCAGATTTTGTTAAGTTTTTTCTTTGCCTGTGAATAAAGATTCTTTTGGTAGAGTAATTCTACTTCGATCAATTGCTGGTTGAGATTAATTTCAATGTTAGTGTCATAATGAAAACCATTCAGTTTTTTAAGAATATGCTCTTTCAGATACGTTTTTAAATCCGCGAGCCGGTAATTAAATTTCTCCTTTTGCAACATGGATTGAAATCCATCTTCATTATAGCTGCTTTGCTTTTCTATAGCCTTAAAAAGCATAAGATAGGCGTTCTCACCTTTATGTAGAAACGAGAGAGAAATATACCTCTTCTCACTCTTTGATAAGGAATGTATAAGATCATAAAGATCATGAGATGCATTCATAGAAAAAACTATCTTTTTAATCCAACTTCTAAGAATAGAATATCATTGAATATAAATGAAATAGCGCAGAATTACAAAACTCAACTGAAAAAAATGCGTCGTTTGCCAGGCAAAATCGGCCTGCTCTTTTTTTCGATTTGTTTTTAGGGCAATGGAGGGAGGGCTATCTGATTATTTGCCTGTATAGGGTATCAGCCTTCTTTTTTTTTCCCCCAGGTAATTTTTTATAACTTGTCGTGCGTCCCTGTTATCGGGATAAGTAGTTATGTAGCTTTTCAAAGCCTGTGGATCAGAAATGTTTTCGCTGTTATCGATATAGCCAAAGCCAATGTATTTACCATCTTCTACCTGTACAAAGGAACTTTCTTCGGCATTTCTGCCACTATCCACAATAAAAAAGGACCTGTTGCCCAAACCTGATGCTACAATGGCTTTTTGCACTCGTTTATTATATAAATCAGCCGGCTCCTGCTGTATACAAGCCCCATGGCAGGCCTTCACCTGAAAGCCAAAACAAGCTCCATCGCTGTGATATAACCCCGTTAGTTTTTGACAAAGCGAGTACTCTCTCAATAAGTCATATAAATATTGTTTGGCTCCTTCCTGTGTAGTAAAAGATAGTACCGGGATTGTCCCCTCTACATTTTTGATAAGTTTAAGATTTTCATACCCCTGCATATCATAAAATAATTCTATACCATGACTAAAAGCCGACCGTCGTTTTGCATGGTTAAATATCGGTTTGTGGGTCTTAATTTCGTGGGATTCCAGGAGCAAAGCGATTAATTCGTTGCCGGTAACTTTATAGTCCACATCCACAATACTGTTCATCAGGTTAACTCCTTTTTTGCTACTACTATTGCGAAAATGTGAAAGCGCACGCTGTTTTATATTTTTACTTTTTCCTATGTAAATAATAGTTCCCTTAGCATCATAAAAATAATATACGCCCGTTTCTTCAGGAAGCTTATCAATCAGAATATTACTTGTCTTAAATGAAATTTTGCGGGTAAGCTGTTCTATACCAAAAGTTTTGTACTGTGGATGTTCATTCTTTGCTTTTAATAGGAGTTCAAATAATTTGGTTGTGGCCAGAGCATCTCCTTCTGTCCGATGACGGGCATTGTTATTTATATTTAATTCATCGCATAACTTACCCAGGCTATAGGAAGATTTACCGGGTAATAATTTCCGGCTTAACTGTACCGTACACAGTTTTTCCATTTTAAAATCGTAGCCCAGGTTTTTATATTCCTGTTTGATGAATCCATAATCAAAGCCCACATTGTGGGCGATAAAAATTTTTCCTTTCATCAATTCAATTAGCTTTTTGGCCATTTCGTAAAACTTAGGCGCATCGGCTACCATCTGGTCGGTAATGCCTGTAAGTCTGCTTATATGATAAGGAATGGTTACTTCGGGGTTAATGAGCGTGCTGAATTTTTCTACTACACTCAAACCATCATGAATAATAACAGCAATTTCGGTAATCCGGCTGTTGGCGGCCGAGCCCCCTGTAGTTTCTATGTCAACAATAGCGAACAATTTGTAGGATGAATTTAACTCTTTTACTTTTAGTAACCTGAAATCTAAAGCCCTTATATCAACCATTATAAGTCATTTTTCACATTACTACAAATTGTAGTACAAAGATACTACTATATGTAGTAACTTGGTACTACATTCACTCTCCGTTTAAATCTAAAGCATGGACCGACAAATAGTACACCTTGACCTAGACAGTTTTTTCATCAGCGTGGAACGTCTGAAAGATTCCAGTCTTGTTGGAAAACCTGTTATTGTGGGTGGAACATCTGACAGAGGGGTTGTAGCAAGCTGTTCTTATGAGTCAAGAGTATTCGGGGTTCATTCAGCAATGCCAATCAGGTTAGCCAGGCAGTTATGCCCTCATGCTATTTATATCAAAGGGGATATGGAATCATACTCCAACTACTCCCGTATGGTAACCGATATTATTGAAGGAGAATCTCCGGCGGTAGAAAAAACATCTATTGACGAGCATTACATTGATATCACGGGAATGGATAAATTTTATGGCAGCTTAAAATGGACTCAGGAACTTCGTAAAAAAGTGATTAAAGAAACAGGCCTGCCTATCTCTTTTGGATTGTCGATTAACAAAACAGTCTCTAAAATAGCAACGGGAGAATCCAAACCCAATGGCGAGCTATACATTCAAAATGGAACGGAAAAACCCTTTCTTGCTCCCCTATCCATCAAGAAAATACCGATGATCGGCGATAAAACGTATTCTCTTTTACGGAACATGGGTATTGAACAGGTGCAGACCGTTCAACAAATGCCCGTTGAAGTGATGCAGAGAGTACTGGGAGAAAACGGGCTTTCCATATGGAAAAAAGCGAATGGGATTGATCATTCTCCCGTTGTTCCCTATACAGAACAAAAATCCATGAGTACCGAAACAACCTTTGATAAAGACACAACCGACGTAGAAGAACTTAAACGGATACTCATTTCAATGGTCGACCAACTGGCCTTTGATTTACGCAAACAAAAACGTCTGACTTCCTGCATTACTCTTAAACTGCGTTACAGTGATTTTCAGACCCATACTTTTCAGAGCAAAATCCCCTTTACAGCTTCCGATCATTTGATAACAGAAAAAATACTGGAACTATTCCAGAAAAATTATTCCAGAAGAGTACTGATACGATTGATAGGAGTTCGTTTCAGCAACATGGTAAACGGGCAGGAACAAATCAATCTGTTTGAAGATACCCCGGCCATGCTTAATCTGTATGCCGCCATTGATAGAATGCGCAACCGTTTTGGGTATAAGTCCGTGCTGAAGGCAATTAACGTTTGAACTGAAAAAATCAGCCATGGTTTTAAATGCTCATTCTTACTATAGTCTTCGGTACGGCACCATACCCATAGCAGAACTAGCGGATCTGCTAATTGAAAAAGGGCATTCCTCAATCGTATTAACGGATATTAACAACACCTCCGGTTCCCTGGAATATGTAAAAACCTGCCAGGAGAAAAACATCAAACCTATTTTAGGAGTCGAATTCAAAACAGAAGAAGAAACTCTTTTTATTGGCATAGCGCGCAATAACGAGGGATTTCGTGAACTTAATGAGTTGCTAACATATTCGCATTTAAACAAACTCCCCTACCCCAATGAATCAAGCTTTAATCAATGCTATGTCATTTATCCTTATGGAAAAAAACAAGTTCAGGACCTGAAGGAAAACGAATACATCGGGATCAAACCCAAGCACCTGAACAAAATTATTTTTGACCGGCATAACCATGCAAAATACGTGATCCATCAATCCGTAGTATTTAAGGACGCCAAAGGATTTGACATTCATAAAAACTTAAGAGCAATTGACAACAATCTGCTTGCCTCCCAACTTCAGGTCCAGCAATATGCAGAACAAGCCGATTATTTTGTTTCCTATCAGGAACTACTCAAAATCTACCAAGAGTTTCCCGTTCTGATTGAAAACACCCGAAATATAATAGAAGATTGTCGTTTTGACTTTGATGTAAAAGCCCCCAAGAATAAGAAGACATTTACCGGTGATCGTTACCAAGATTTACTATTACTTGAAAACCTCGCCTTGGAAGGACTACGTTACCGATACGGAGAAGATAATCAGGTAGCCCAATCACGCATACGGAAAGAACTGGAGATTATCGACAACCTGGGATTTTGTTCCTACTTTTTAATAACATGGGATATTATCCGGCACAGCATGTCCAAAGGATTTTACCACGTAGGCAGGGGCTCAGGAGCAAACAGCGTAGTGGCCTATTGTTTAAAAATAACAGACGTCTGTCCAATTGAATTGGATTTGTATTTTGAACGCTTCTTAAATCCCAAGCGTAAATCACCCCCGGATTTCGATATCGATTACAGTTGGAAAGACCGGGACAAAGTTTTTAGTTACATTTTCAAAAAGTACGGCTCCCGGCACACGGCTCTTTTGGGAGCCATGTCCACGTTCAGAGATAAATCCATTATCCGGGAGTTAGGAAAAATTCATGGTCTGCCTAAAAGTGAAATCGACGCCCTTGTTAATAATCCAAGTGACTCCTTTCATCAAAACCAAATCACCCGGCATATTCTGTCCCATTACAAATCCGTGGCCGAGTTCCCCAATGTCAGAAGCATTCATGCCGGAGGCATACTCATCTCTGAAGAACCCATAACAAATTATGTAGCGCTGGATTTACCTCCAAAAGGTTTTCAAACCGTTCAGTTTGATATGTATACCGCCGAAGACATACACTTTGACAAACTCGATATACTCAGTCAGCGGGGCATAGGTCATATCAAAGAAGCCGTTGAAATCATTCAAAAAAACAAAGGCATCACAGTCGACATTCATGACATCGAAAAATTTAAAACAGATGAAAAACTAAAACAGCAAATAAAAACAAGTGACACCATCGGCTGCTTTTACATTGAATCCCCAGCCATGAGGGGCTTGCTTAAAAAACTACGCTGCGACAATTATTTAAGCCTGATAGCAGCCAGTTCCATTATCCGTCCAGGTGTCGCCCAATCGGGTATGATGCGGCAATACATATACCGATTTAACAATCCCGATAAATTTGAACACCTACATCCAGTTCTGGAAGAACAATTAAAAGAAACATATGGAGTCATGGTCTACCAGGAAGACGTTTTAAAGATCTGTTACCACTATGCCGATTTGGATTTAGGAGACGCCGATATTTTAAGAAGAATGATGTCCGGCAAGCACCGTACAAAAAAACAGCTGGATGAGATTATCAGCAAATTTTTCTCCAATGCAAA
>JABDFG010000089.1 GCA_013286655.1 Bacteroidota bacterium | reverse complement strand
ACAAACAAAAGGCGGCTAAAGCAAAGGAAGAGGAAGATAAGAAACAGGCGATAAAAGCAAAGGAAGAAGAAGACGCCCGAAAGAAAGCATCGGCAGAAACCGCCCAAAAAGCGGGAGAAGCAGATAAAGCAGCAAAGGCCAAACAGGAAGAAGAAGATCGGAAGAAACAGGCGGCCAAGGCAAAAGAGGAAGAAGATGCTAAACGTATAAAGGAGGAAGAGGCAAAAAAGAAAAGTGCCGAAGCACTTGATGCAGATAAAGCCGCGAAAGCGAAGGCAAAGGCGGAGGAAGATGCCAGGAATGGAAACATGAAAACAGCTCAGGCCAAAGCAAAAGCAGAAGAAGAGGAAAGAGAGCGGAAAAGAAAAGCCCAGGCAGCAAAAGAGGAAGAGGAGAAAAAGCATGCGGAATCCGGATCAGGTGGCGTTAAAAGCAAGCCGGATGTAGGTGCGACAGCAAACCGGGTGGAAGAATATTTCCAGGAAGGCAATAAGAAAATAACCCAGGTGACCGTTACTAAAAACGGTCAGGTAAAAATATACCGTAAAATTATTTACAGCTGGGGAGCGGTGTATTATTTTCAGGGAGATGTTTCGATAACTCAAAACGTATATGAATCGGAAGCGCAATAATAAAATGCAGCCTTTTTTGCTGGTCAATCTGTTAATGATGTCTGTGCTTGCCTTTGCGCAACCTAAAACGGAGTATTATGATAAAGATCAGACAAAAAAACGCAGCGAAGAAAATTACAAAAACGGATTGCAGCACGGTAGTTTTACGGTCTGGTTCGAGAATGGAACAGTGTCTAAATCGGGCAATTACAATATGGGGAAGGAAGACGGCACCTGGAAGGCTTTTTATGAAAATGGTCAGCAAAAGGCTCAGGAAAAATATGTAAGGGGATGGAAGCAAGGCCATTGGATGTATTGGTACCTGAACGGAAAGCCCGCGCAGGAATTAGTTTTTAAGGATAACCGGGAAGATAGTGTTTGGACAAGTTGGTTTGAAAGTAATGGGAAAATACGTAGCAAGGAATCTTACAAAGCAGGTAAGAAAGATGGAAACTGGAGTTATTGGTATGAGAAGGGTCAGGCAGAGAGCGAAGGGAATTTTAAAAATGATTGGAAAGAAGGCCAATACACAAGCTGGTACGACAATGGGAATAAACAAAAGGAAGGATTTTATCTGAAAGATAAAGAAGACGGGACCTGGAAAGAATGGTTTGAAAATGGCAAGCCTAAGAGCGAGCTGATGTATAAAGCAGGACAAGTGTATATCCTGAATTTTTGGGCGGAGGATGGCCAGCAAATCATAAAGAACGGAGAAGGGAAATTTACGTTTATTTATGATAATGGAAAGAAAAAAGGAGAAGGTCGTTATAAAGATGGCCGGCAGGATGGAGAATGGAATTTCTGGAAACCTTCCGGGGAACTTGATTATCAAGTCCATTATGCAAACGGAAAAAAAAATGGAGACTGTAAGTATTACAATGATAACGGTACGGTAAACCGGGAAGGATTTTTTGAGGACGATAAAAAAACCGGACATTGGATGTGGTATGATCCTGAGGGGAAGAAACAAATGGAAGGAACATTCCGGGATAATAAACAAAACGGAAAATGGACTTATTGGTTTCCTTCCGGTACCCGGGAATCTGAAGGTTTTTACAAAGAAGATCTGCAGGATAGTTTGTGGACCTATTGGTATAAGAGTGGCCCTAAGTGGAAAGAAGGAAATTACAAGAAGAATTTGAAAGAGGGCCTTTGGATCAATTGGTTTGAGAACGGACAAAAACTTCAGGAAGGGGCTTATAAAGCAGGTAAAGAAGACGGAAAATGGCAAAGCTGGTATGAGGACGCTAAACTAAAAGATGTGGGCGGTTTTAAAAATGGTCTTAAGGACGGCTCCTGGAGGGGTTTGTATCCGGATGGACAAACGGAGTATGAGGGCACATTCAAAAATGATCTTCGGGAAGGCCATTGGAAGTTCTGGTATAAGAACGGCAAATTGCGGGAAGAAGGGGATTACAAAGAGGGGCATAAAAATGGAGCCTGGGTGTTGTGGACTCCCTTCGGAGTGAAAGACAGCGAAGGAAGCTATGACGATGAAAAACCGGTTGGGTTATGGTCCTATTATTATGAAACCGGTGTAAAATCCCAGGAACAAAATTACAAAGAAGGCAAACTGGATGGAGAATGTAAGACCTGGTATGAAGATGCGAAGCTGAAAAGCATCACGCATTATAAGATTTTCGAAAATAAAACGGAAACCGTCGACCTGGAAGCTGGCAAAGATGCTAAAAACATAAAAGAACGTTATACTTCCAAACCGAACGGAGACTGGATTTATTATGATAAGACAGGGAAAGAACTGATGCGGGTTAAGTATAAAGACGGGAAGAAGGTTTTGTAGGCTGCAAGCCAGGCAAATCAGAAAGATGCTTACCTTTACAAACATGAGGTATCCTATGCGCAGATTTTTTTCCTTATTTTTTTTGGCTCTTTTCCTTTTTCCATTTGCAGAAATAGGAATACATGGTTTTTCTCACAGAAATGAAGAGGTTTGCTTTGTCAGGGGAACAAAACATATCCATAACCTGGAGCATAGTTGTCCGATTTGTGATATCAATGTTCCCATCTGGGGAATGCTGCCGGAAAATGTGGCCCTCCCTGAGGTAGCTTCATTTACAAGCATTTATTCAGAATACGGTTTTTGTTTTTTTCCTGCCGCAAATGATTTTAATTATTCTCCCCGGGGTCCCCCGATAGTTTAATAATCTGACTTGCTGATTTGGTTGTTCTGTACAGGTTTATACCCGCTACAATCAGATAAAGTAATTCATTCAATTATTAAACCAGTAGATGAAGCACCTCTTTTTTAGTATATTAATGTTTGTCAGTTTTTTAGCATTCCCAGACTCGAAAACAAGTCTGGGGAAAACTTCTTTGTCCGGAAAAATAAGCGATAAAACAACTGGGGAAGCCCTGATAGGCGTATATATTTACATACCCGATCTGAAAACAGGAACGGCCTCCAACCTGGACGGCACGTATAAAATTGATAACCTGCCGCAGACCAAAGTGCTCGTGAAAGTAAGCGCCCTGGGTTATAAAACAATTCTGGAAACAATTGACCTTGCACTAACAACCAAACGGGATTTTGTTTTAGAGGAATCCACAATTGACATACAGGAGGTAGTTATTACCGGTATGTCAAAATCAACAGAGATCAAAAGAGATCCTGTCCCCATCGTGGCAATTGACCGGAAAGAGATGGATCAGAACCTCAGTACGAATGTAATTGACGCAATTGCCAAATTGCCCGGAGTGAGTGAAGTAACCACCGGACCAAATGTTTCCAAGCCCTTTATCAGGGGGCTGGGATACAACCGGGTATTGACATTATTTGATGGAGTTCGTCAGGAAGGCCAGCAATGGGGCGATGAGCATGGAATAGAAGTAGATGACAATGCGGTTGACCGGATAGAAGTGGTGAAGGGGCCGGCGAGCCTTACTTACGGTTCAGATGCCCTGGCGGGAGTCGTTAATCTTTTACCTCCTTTACCCGTTCCGGAAGGGACAGTAAAGGGAGATGTCGTGACGAATTATCAGTCCAATAATGGCTTATACGAAGGTTCGGGTTCCCTGGCCGGTAATACTAACGGATTGATCTGGGGAGGACGAACTACCTACAAAGAAGCTACCAATTACCAGGATAAGTATGATGGACGGGTATATGGAACCGGCTTTCACGAAGGA
This sequence comes from Bacteroidota bacterium, assembly GCA_013286655.1. Classification (GTDB taxonomy): domain Bacteria; phylum Bacteroidota; class Bacteroidia; order JABDFU01; family JABDFU01; genus JABDFU01. Next base: position 1,708 of record JABDFG010000089.1, on the reverse strand, counting down.
GATGCAAATGCGTATGTGGGCTTAAATAAACAATGGGGATATTCACATCTTAATTTTACGGCATTCGATGCCTTGCAGGAAATTCCGGATGGAAGCCGGGACTCCGCAACGCGGCAATTTACAAAGCAAATTACGGAAGCGGATCTTTTCCGACCCATTGTTTCGCCCTCTGAATTGAATTCTTATCAGATACCGGTTTTGCATCAGCATGTACAGCATTACCGGATTTATTCTACCAGTAATTTTATTGTTGGTAAAAGTAAACTCGCAGTAACCCTGGGCTATCAGCAAAGCATACGCCAGGAATACAGTCATCCTCAGGCCCCTGACATTGCAGGGCTGGATCTGTTCCTTCAAAGCTATACGTATGATCTGAAGTATTACCTGCCGGAATACAATGGGTGGGAAACGACGTTGGGTTTAAATGGCATGTACCAAACAAATAAGAATGAAGGAACAGAATTTATTATACCCGATTATTCCTTGTTTGACTTTGGTCCTTTCGCTTTGGTCAAACGATCCATCGGTAAATTAGATCTGAGCGGTGGAGTCCGTTACGATCAGCGTTCGTTTAACAACAGCGAAATGTATACAAAAACCAACCCTGTTACAGGGTTTGATATGCAGACTGCTGACACAACGGGGGCAAAACGAGTCTTTTCGGGCTATGCGCATACCTTCTCCGGTGTGTCAGGAAGCTTCGGCGGAAGCTATAACTTTTCTGATAATTTTTTGATCAAAACCAATATCGCAAGAGGATACAGAGCTCCGAATATAGCAGAACTTTCCGCCAACGGAGTTCACCCCGGTACAGATATTTACCAGATAGGGAACGCTAATTTTCAACCTGAATTTAGTTTGCAGGAAGATCTCGGAGCTTATTTTTCTTCCAAGCATATTTCGGGAGACATTGATTTTTTTAATAACGACATTCAGAATTACATCTACAACCAGAAAGTGTTGAACCATCATGGAACAGATTCCATTATTGTTCCGGGCAATGAAACATTTCAATACCAGGCTGCACATGCAGAATTGTATGGTTGTGAATTCAGCCTTGACATACATCCCCATCCCTGGGACTGGCTGCATTTTGAAAATTCCTTATCCATAATCTATGCGTTGAATAAAGGGGTGAACGGAACTCCTGTCAGCGACAGCGCCAAATACCTGCCGCTGATTCCACCCCTGCATACGAACTCCGAATTGCGGGCGAATATTCCTAAAAAATGGAAATATTTTTCTTCCATCTATGTTAAAGTCGGAATGCAATGTTGGGCAGCTCAGGACCGAGCTTACCTGGCCTATAATACCGAAACAAAAACTCCCGGCTATACACTTTTTGATGCGGGTTTGGGTGCAGATGTCAATGGAAGAAAGGGAAAAAAACTATTCAGCATACATATTGCAGGTACGAATATAACCGACGTAGCCTACCAGTCGAACATGAGCCGTTTGAAATACATGGACAACTATCCGGACAATGGGACCGGCCGAAGTGGTATTTATAACATGGGTCGGAACATCAGCTTTAAGCTGATTGTACCACTGGACCTGAGGAAACCGAAAGCGGCATAATTGCCTTTTCATACAAAGAGATATTCAGGCCAGGTTCATCCTTCCAATTGCCAACTTGGTCAGGAAAGTGTTTCTGTTTGTTTTAAATCATCGACATTTGTGCTGTAATTAAAATTTATCGTCTAACCTT
>JABDFG010000088.1 GCA_013286655.1 Bacteroidota bacterium | reverse complement strand
CCCTGATTTTACTTCTACCTATGTGATCTTTACAAGCGAATCATCGACCTTTACTGTCAACGGGGTAGGCAGTGGAGCCTCTGTTAATCTTTGTCTGTTTCCAATAGGTTTAACATCTTCCAATGCCGACTTTTGCGAGGTGGACATCACCAATCTGGATAATACCAGTCAAACCTTTACCGTCAGTGATGTATTCCATTATGTTAATTTGACGGGGACATCCATTGGAGGCACAGTATGGAATCAATTTGATGTAGACTTAACCTATGTGATTACCTCTGGCTCCAGTTCAGCTATTGTAAAACTATACTGGGATTCCAGTACCAAAGAAAATGCTGGATTTACACGGACGGCTTGTCAGGTGAACCATTATCCAACGGGAGGTCCCTGGACATTAATACCCAGTGCGGGTGCGGCAACCCCTGTTTCTGGCACCATTTTTTCCAAAACGGGAACCACTACCGGTTTTTCCCCTTTTGCGATCAGTAATGGTGGGAGTGCCTTACCGATAGAACTGTTGAGTTTTACAGCAGTTCCTGTTAACAACAGCTATACGGATTTAAAATGGCTGACGGCAACAGAAACCAATAATGATTATTTCACGGTGGAACGTTCTCAGGACGGTATTTCTTTTTATGAATTGCTGAGAGTAACTGGAAAGGGTACAACATCTTCTGTTTCGGATTACCAGGTAAGCGATACTGATCCACTGGAGGGAGAATCGTATTACCGGCTTAAACAAACTGATTATGATGGGAAATATGTTTATTATAACCCGGTATCGGTTACTTTCACGAAGGATACTAAATTTATTGTATTTCCGAATCCATCTTCCTCATCAGATTATATCTATTGCACGATTGACACTTCTTTAAATAAAGAGGGGACTTTGATTGTAGTAAGTGACATTACGGGCCGGGAGGTATATTCAAAGGTGATCGCCGAAAGCAGATCGGGCAGTACTTTGTTCGTTATCGATCCTTCAGATAAATTGAAAGCCGGGATTTACATTGTTACAGCAAGTTCCAATTCCGGAATTGTAAGATGTAAACAAAAGCTGATTGTTCGTTAAACGGCAGACTCATGAAAAGCACAAGATTTTTATTTTTAATGTTGTTTGTTACCGGGTATACGGTGGCGCAAACCGTCAATATCGGAGAAACCACTATACTGTCCTCCGATGACAATGGGAATGCTAATCTTTTGCTTGCGCAGAACATAACACTTCCGGAGATTGCAATGATTCAAAGCCTTAGCTTTTATGTAACAACCGCTGCTGGCAATCTGCGCATGGGAATATATGATGCCAGTGGTCCCGGAGGCGGCCCGGGTGTAAAACAGGCAGAAACAACTAGTATAACACCTCTTGCCGGATGGAATACAGCAAATGTACTGACTCCTGTTTCTCTTTCTGCGGGAACCTACTGGATCGCTTATCTTCCCAGCAGCAACACGCTTGCTTTTAAAAAGGATGTGACGTCGGGTACTTCCGGCGTTTTTTACTCCTACAACTATGGTGCTTTACCAGCCACTTTCTCAACTAATCCATCAACTACCACTTCGCATTGGTCTTTCTATGCAACATTCAGCAGCAACACTCCTCCGGTGATCTCGAACGTATCTGCATCAAACCTTACACAAAACTCAGCGAATATTAACTGGAATACGGATGAAAATGCGGATACACAGGTAGAGTATGGGCTTACGGTTTCTTATGGAAATGTTACAAGTATTGTGCCCGCATTGGTAACAGCTCATATCCAGGGATTGTCGGGTCTGACAGCTTCTACCCTCTATCATTACCGGGTTAAATCCAGAGATGGTTTCAATAACCTGGCTACATCGGGAGATTTTACTTTCAGCACCGGCGCGCCGGATCTGATTCCTCCAAGTGATCCAACTGGGCTTCTGACATCTCTGGTATCTGCTACGCAAGTCGATCTTACCTGGATTGCGTCAACGGATAATGTTGGTGTTACCCAATACCTGGTTGAGCGATGCACAGGAGCCGGTTGCGCAAGCTTCACTCAGGTAGGGACAATTGCGACGAATGCATATTCTGATTTGGGTCTTAGCCCGCTAACTACGTACCGATACCGGGTAAGAGCTACAGATGCAGGTGCAAATTTTTCCGGGTATTCGAATAGTATTAGTGCAACAACATTAACAGCCCCACTCGTTAAAGTGGGGCCGACCGGACGCTATCTGGTTGATCAGAACAACCTGCCCTTTATGATGGTCGGCGATGCTCCTCAGGCCCTGATCACAAACCTTTCTCCTTCGGATGTGGAATTTTATTTTACTGACCGGCAAACACATGGGTTCAACAGTATGTGGATCAATCTTCTTTGTGATACCTACACTTTTGGTAATTCTGACGGAACAACGTATGATGGTATTCCGCCTTTCACAACGCAAGGGGATCTTTCCACTCCAAACGAAACCTATTTTCAACGCGCCGATAGTTTTATAAATTCTGCTGCGTCTCATGGCCTGGTCGTCTTGCTGGATCCGATAGAGACGGGTGGCTGGCTCAGTATGCTGGAGGCGAACGGCTTGACAAAAGCATTTAATTATGGAGTCTACGTTGGCAATCGGTACAAGAATTTTACGAACATCATCTGGATAAGCGGGAATGATTTCCAAAGCTGGAGAACAGCAAGTGATGATTCGCTCGTTGTGGCCGTTGTTAAAGGCATCCAATCGGTGGATAAGAATCATCTGCACACTGCTGAACTGGATTACCTGGTAAGTTCTACTTTAGATGATACCTTATTGAGCCCTCTGATTTCTCTGAATGCTGCCTATACTTATTATTCGACGTATGCAGAAGTGTTACATGCATACAATCAAAGTTCAACTGTACCTGTCTTTATGGTAGAAGCACATTATGAATTGGAAGATGTGGGAGGAGAAATGGGAACTCCTTTGGTGCTTAGAAGGCAGGAATACTGGACGATGACTTCCGGCGCCACCGGACAACTTTACGGAAATCATTATACCACCGGTTTTGAAACGAATTGGAAGGCCAATCTGGAAACAGAGGGGCTGACAGAACTCAATTACATGAAAAATCTCTTTACTTCTGTTCCCTGGTACAAGCTGATACCAGACCAAAACCAAAAAATCATCACGGCGGGTTTCGGCACATTTTCGGCATCTCTTGAACCGGGAGATAATGACTACGCAACAACATCCAGAACGCCGGATGGGAAGCTGGTTATTGCATTCATACCAACTCTCCGTGCGTTTACTGTTGACATGACAAATTTAGCAGGAGCAGTGACGGCGCAATGGTATGATCCGACAGCAGGAACATATACTCCTATCAATGGTTCTCCCTTTACAAATACCGGAACACAGCAATTCACGGCTCCTGGTAATAACAGTGCAGGAGATGAGGATTGGGTATTGGTGCTGAGTTCGGGTGATATTACGACCTCCCTGTCAAACATTCCGGATAATACAGAGCCCTCCATTAAAATCTACCCAAATCCTGCCAGAGATAAAATTTATTTTAATGTAAAAGGAGCAATTGCAGGAGTAAATGTGAATATTTATACGATCGATGGTCAACTCGTCGCGAAGCAAAATCTAACGATGCAAAGCGAACGAACAATGGATGTGTCGGGCCTTTCAGCTGGAATTTATTTTGTGCAGATTGCCAATGAAAAATTTAGTTCAAATCAGAAAATAGTTATAGCGCGGTAATAGCTGTTTTATAATCGGGAAAAACTGAAAACGATGAGCACACAAAAAATCTTATTCTGTATTCTGGCTATTTTTGAATATGGTCTTGCAGATGCTAAAACGATCACTGCAGTTACAGGTAAGGCCAGCGATGTGCAGGCTGCTATCAATTCAGCTTCGGCCTGTGATATCGTAGTTATTCCGGCAGGTACGTTCACCTGGACAAGCGAGGTTTTATGGGAAGCCCCTGCCAATGTGATACTTCAGGGGGCAGGCAGTCAATCGACCTTAGGAGGAGGAGATGCGACAATTATTGTGGACAGCATTGACCGGACTGGCCCTTCCGGAGATATTGCTGCACTTGAAATAAATCCGTCCAATTCAGGTGAGTTTCGCCTGACGGGCATTACGTTCAGAAGCGGTACAGATGGCAAATGTCTTACTTATAATGGGTCCGTCCGTTTTGATGGAACTTCAAACGCCGTCCGCGTTGACCACTGTCATTTTAATAAGATCAACCTGGTGGATCTGGATTTCCAGGGCTGGATCTATGGAGTTGTCGATCATTGTTTATTTACGGCAGGCTATGACGATGAGAATCAGACAAGGGTGGGGGATGGAAGCTGGAACGGAGATATGCTCGGACTAGGAGATGAATCCTGGGCTGACAGTTCCTATTTCGGTTCGGACAAATTCGTTTTTTTCGAGGACAATGATTATGAGTCGCCGATACCTGGCGTCCATGCTTTTGCTTTTGATCATGGGAATAATGGAAGCAGGCTGGTGTTTCGGCATAACACAATGGGTTATCACACTGCTTTGCAAACTCACGCAGAAGCAGGTGACCGAAGACCTTGCCGGGCAATAGAAATATATGATAATACCATGACTTGGAGCAGTGATCCGGTTAATGACCAATTCTTCGCATTGATAATGCTGGAAGCCGGTACGGGAGTAGCATGGGGAAATACGATTACCGGATTCAATACTTTTATAGATGCCGATGTTGTCAGAGCTAATAACGTGACTTACCCGCAATCCGCTCCTCCAAATGGCTGGGGTTATGCCGGCACCACGCTTGGGCCGAGTACCTGGGATGGTAACACAGACTCAACAGGATATCCTTCAATTGACCAGATAGGAAGGGGAAAGGGAGATTTGCTCACCGGCCTGTTCCCGAACAAAGTGGACAAGGTTACCAGTACGATCACCTGGCCTCGGCAAATGCTGGATCCCTGGTATGTATGGGCCAATACCTTTAACCCTGTTCCCCAGGAGCCTGTTAATTATTGGTCGAATTTCGATCCGGGGGTAACCGTTGAGAACAGGGATTACTTTCTGGAATTACCTAACTATAATGAGAACATTACCTTCAATGGTACTGCCGGTGTTGGTCAAGGCTTACTCTCAGCACGTCCCTCTGCCTGCACAACCAACGTAGGATACTGGGCGACAGACAAGCAAACGCTCTACCAGTGTGTGTCCAAGAATACCTGGGCAGCACATTATACACCGTATGCCTATCCTCATCCATTGGTGAACGGTACTAATAATTGTAATCCCACTGCGACTTCACCGGACTTGAATAGTGATCAGCAAATCAAAATCTACCCTAATCCGGCACAGAGTAAAATCTACTTTGCTATAAAGGGGGTAATTGCAACAGTAAATGTGCGTGTTTATACGGTCGATGGTCAACTGGTTGCGATGCAAAATTTAACCATGCAAACCGAGCGAACAATGGATGTGTCAGGCCTTGCACCTGGAATTTATTTTGTACAGATTGTAAATGATACGATTAGTTCAACTCAAAAAGTAGTTATTACTGAGTAATACAAATAATCAGCTCCCGGCTCG
>JABDFG010000087.1 GCA_013286655.1 Bacteroidota bacterium | reverse complement strand
GCTTTATCGCTATTACAAATCCGAAATAGCCAGGAGTAAGAAAACGGAAAATACACTTTCCTCCTGAAGATGTCTTTCCCCAGCTATATACAATATGATGCCATGGATTGCGGTCCTACCTGTCTGCGTATGATCGCAAAGCATTATGGAAAGGAATACAGTCTGGATTATCTCCGCCAGAAAAGCTTTATCACCCGCGAAGGAGTCTCCTTGCTGGGCATCAGCGATGCCGCTGAAAAAATCGGATTTCGAACCATCGGTGCCAGTTTGCCTTACGAACAATTAAGAGAAGAAGCTTATTTTCCCTGCATTGTTCATTGGCGGCAAAACCATTTCATTGTTGTTTATGATATAAAGGAAAGCCGTTTTAAAGAAAACGGAGCTGAAACGATCTGCGTGGCCGACCCCGCTCATGGATTAATAAAATACACCCGGGAGGAATTTTTGAAAGGCTGGCTATCCCATCAAAAGGGAGACGATGAAAAGGGTATCGCCCTGCTGCTGGAACCTACTCCTGAATTTTACAAGCAGGAAAACGAAGAAAAGTCAAATAAGGCCGCTACCGGATTACGTTTTTTATTCAGGTACTTATCTTCCTACAAAAAGCTGATCATCCAATTAATACTGGCCATGCTCCTGGGCAGCTTGCTGCAGCTTGTGTTTCCTTTTCTTACCCAATCGGTCGTTGATTTTGGCATCAATTACAGGGACATGAATTTTATTTACCTGTTACTGGCAGCGCAATTGATGCTGTTGTTCAGCAGCACAGTCGTAAATTTTGTCCGGGACTGGATCTTACTTCATATTGGTTCACGCATCAATATCAGCCTGGTATCAGATTTTCTGATAAAGGTAATGAAATTGCCCATCGCATTCTTCGATACAAAAATGATCGGAGACCTGATGCAACGCATTAATGATAACCAACGGATTCAGCAATTTCTCACTTCCGCAACCTTGAGTACACTCTTTTCTCTTTTTTAATCTGGTCGTTTTTGGATTAGTATTAGCGTATTACAGTCTTCTCATCTTTTTTGTCTTCCTGATAGGAAGTATTGCATACATGCTATGGGTAGCTATTTTTCTCAAACGCAGAAGAGTTTTAGATTTCAAGCGGTTTGACAGCATGCGGAACAACCAGAATAACCTCTATGAGTTAATTACGGGTATGCAGGAAATAAAATTGCACAACAGCGAACGCCAGAAACGCTGGGCCTGGGAACGAATACAGGCTAAGCTCTATAAGATAAGTGTTCAAGGGCTAAAAATAGATCAGTCACAGCAAGCAGGAGCCGTTTTCTTTAACCAGTTAAAAAACATATTCATTACGATCCTGGCGGCAAAAGCCGTCATCGATGGGCAGATGACGCTCGGAATGATGCTTTCTGTGCAATATATTATCGGGCAGATGAACAGCCCGCTGGATCAGATGATTGGATTTATGCACACTGCTCAGGATGCTAAAATAAGCCTGGAACGACTGGCTGAAATTCATGCGAAGGAAGACGAGGAAGAAGATGAAAATGAAAAAGTACAGGAATTACCTTTCGACAAAAGCTTCCATATTTCCAATTTAACTTTTCAATACGAGGGACCTAACTCCGAAGAAGTATTGAAAAACATCAACCTCCATATACCGGAAGGAAAAACCACCGCCATTGTAGGCACAAGCGGCAGTGGCAAAACAACACTGTTAAAGTTATTGCTCAGTTTTTATCCTCCGGTAAAAGGTGAAATAAAAGTGGGACATTACCAACTTGGCACCATCAGCAAACGTCTGTGGCGTTCACAATGTGGTGTGGTGATGCAGGATGGGTATATCTTTTCTGACACGATCGCAAAAAACATAGGTGTGGGAGAAGAAAAAATAAATAAAGAAAAACTTTACCGCGCTTCTGAACTGGCAAATATCCGGGAATTTATTGAAACATTGCCCCTCGGATTCAACACCAAAATAGGTAGCGACGGACATGGACTTAGCCAGGGACAAAAGCAGCGCATCTTGATTGCCCGGGTTATTTACAAAAATCCGGCTTACATTTTTTTTGACGAGGCTACGAATGCTTTGGATGCAAATAACGAAAGGACCATTATGCAAAATATGGAAACCTTTTTCAAAGGACGCACCGTGGTAGTGGTTGCCCATCGCCTGAGTACCGTTAAAAATGCGGACCAGATTATTGTTCTTGAAAAAGGCCAATTAGTAGAACTAGGCACACATGAAGAACTCAGTAAACAAAAAGGCAGTTATTATCATCTGGTAAAAAATCAATTGGAGCTGGGAAACTAGTTAATGTCACAAAATGTCTGACGATAAATTAAAAGAATCCGATAAAAAAGAAACCTCACCAGCGGTCATGAGCCAGTCGTGGCAGGAAGTTCGTTCAGAAGAGATGCAGGAAATCCTTCACCGCGCCCCCAATTGGATGCTGCGCTCCGGAATCAGTATGCTGTTTATACTCTTTATTATTTTCCTGATTATCAGTTGGTTTATTAAATATCCGGACATTATCAATTCCAATGTGATAATAACTTCCCAAAATCCTCCGATTGCCCTTATTGCCCAATCTGGAGGGAGAATAGAGACATTACTTGTAAAGGATAAACAATTGGTAATTGTAGGGACTGTGCTGGCCGTTATTGAAAATCCAACTGATTATAACAATGTGTTCGCTTTGGAAAAACAACTGGACTCGGTGAAAGCCAATTTCTTTAACAATGATCGTTTACTAAATTTTAATTTTCTTAACTATCAATTAGGTGATATTCAACTGCAATATACGCTCTTTACAAAATCTCTCAGTAATTACAAATCCTTTATAGAAATTGATTCTTATCGAAATAAAATTTCCGCTCTGAAAAGGCAAATAAAGGCTTATGATGCATACCAGGAGCGATTATCACTTCAATCACGAACTCTTGAAAATCAATTCACCTTGGTGAAAAAAAAGTACAAAACAGATTCCCTGTTGGAACAACAGCATGTTATTCCCCCTTCAGCTTTGGATGACTCAAAAGCGATTTTGCTCCAGAAAAACTACGAATGCCAGGGCTCTCAGGCATCTATAGCACAAGTAAACACCCAGATAAAAGGTCTGGAAAATACCGTTACGGACCTTGAATTACAACTGCAACAGGATAGTTCCAGTGAAAAAAGGGAATTGATCAATGCCTATGAAAACCTTAAAAGCCAGATTGACTCCTGGAAACAGCGGTATCTCCTGAGGGCCCCTATTACCGGAACGGTATCCTTTAGCAATTACTGGTCGGAAAAACAAGCGGTGAAACAGGGTGATGAGGTGATGACGATCGTACCTGTGCACTCCGAAAAGATAATTGGCAGATTGGGCTTACCCATGGAACGATCTGCAAAGGTATCGGCAGGCCAAATCGTTAACATAAAACTGGCAGCCTATCCTTCGGATGAATATGGTTTGCTGATTGGAAAAATTGTCAGAATATCCACAGTACCCTATAACAACTCTTATTCCGTTGATGTGGAATTTCCTCAGGGATTAAAAACAAGCTACGGAAAGGAATTGGAATTTAAACAAGAGATGAACGGATCAGCCGAAATAATCACTAAAAAAAGAAATCTTCTGCAAAGGGTTTTCAGCAAATTCAAATTTATGTTTGACAAACATTTATGACACAGCTCTGTTATTTTTTTCTATAAGCACTTCCTTGAATTTCTGTCCTTTGATCTTGCTGTCTATCCAGGCAATAAAATCGAAATAAAACCTTGTCTTTTCCGCCTCCAGATTTTTCTGCAAATGTATTATTTTCTGTCTGATTTTATGGTATTCATTCTGCAGTTCCGATGCACCCAAATTTTTAAGTAGTTTATCACGCAAAAACAGTAAAAAAACTTTTTCTGTTGGATACAGATCCTCTTTTTTATTAATAAAATAAATAGCTGATTGAAGAACTCCTTTGGGAAAACTTTCCTTCCCGGATTCATAGAATATCAGAAGTTGCACTATTTTACTATGACAATAAATATCTTCCCTGGTATGTATTCCTCCTTTATAATTAAGTATTTTAAACAAATACGTATGCGCCTTTTTGTAATTTCCGAATATAAAGTGAACGTATGCAAAATGGAAATAAAACAACAATTGTCTCGATTCTTCAATCGTCTCCGGATATTTTTTCTGCACCTTTTCAATAACAGGAATTAAGTCCAACGCTTTGTCATACTGCCCCGAGTGCATATAAAGATTCATTTCCTGCGTATAACTTGTGATGAGTATCCTTCGGATAGTAATTTCCGGCATTTTCTTGCGGGGATTCGAAGTGAGCCGAAGTTGATCAATAGTTAATAAGGCATCTTCATACTTTTGCATACTGATCAGTGTATGAGCTTTATTATTCAAAAAAGCAAGGTAACTATCCAGCTTACTTTCATCCGTATATATATATGGTTTCATTAATGACAGAAGTAACTCCACACTTTTCAGCGTATTCGGATAGTCATGCAAATAATTATAACAAGTTGAACGTATAAAATGAAAATACGTCTTTGCCTTCAGGGAAGATGCATTCTTTTCATTTTGAATCAAAGGCTCTTTTAAATACTTTTTTAAAATTTCTTCACGATGATGAAAACTTGTGTTTCCAAATCCCTTGATAGAAATGAAAACCTGAGAAGAAAGTGTTTTATACTTGTTTAAATTGTCCACTTGTCTGGTCAATGACAATTCCCTTTGCAATATCTCTTCCACATCTCTGGTTTCTAGTCCAGGATAGTCGGAGTCTTCTATTAATTCTCTTTCCAGTTCAGCGCAACGCAAAAGAATGATAAAATCTTCTTCTTTTTGGGCAAGTTTCTGAATGTGCGTGAGCTTCACTTTGCACTGATGAAAGAGGTTCTTTTTGAAAAGTATTTTTGCTTCTACAAACGATTGTTGAAGAGCCACGTCCAAGGTGACGCCATAATAAAAACTGTGCAGCTTTTTCAGAATGTAATCATACAAATAATGCTTCAAAACAGGCAAGTGCCTGACAAAGCTTTCATTTTGCAAAGCGACCCTCAACGTCCTTTCATCAAAGTTCTCCTGTTTTTCAATCGCATTAAATAATTTGAAATGGTTTTTATTCGCTTCCGATTTAACGGAAAGAGAAATATAGCGCTTCTCATTGCCGGACAGGGAATGGATCAATTCGTACAAAAAGGAATTATTTTTTTTCATGAGCGTTTGTTTTATTAAACTTTATCGATCAAATAACTACTGGAATTATAATATTTTAAGCAATATTAAACTAAAAAAGGCCATATTGTGCCTAGATTAACTACAAAATTATCCATTTGTATTTCACTGTACAAATTGGAAGTATAATATATCTCCCTCTTTCTGGCTTTTTAATTAAAACCGGCCGGTGTTAATCATCGTATTTAATATCAAAGCAAGCAATGAAAACGGCAAAGCAATGAAAATAAACAGTTGAAAAATTCCGATTCGTTATTTTCCTTTTTTTATTAGATAGTTCATAATAGATTGTTTTTTTAACCGACATGACTAATAAATAATAAAAATATCACTACAAAATTAAATTTATACACTTCATAATATGAAAATTTTAGTTTGGGATAGCGTAAATACCGTCATAATTTCAACCTCTAATAAATTAAAACGAAAAGACTCACCTTTAAAAGAGAGTAAGTAAATAGTAAACAATTAAAATAACTAAAACAAAAAATGAAAACACAAACACAAAACATGAAAAAAACGCTTGCTTCGATGCTATTCCTTGCAAGCACTTATTTGTCATTCGGTCAATGGCAACAACTAGGTCCCGATGGAGGTCAGGTTAATTGCATGACCATCAGCGGAAGC
>JABDFG010000086.1 GCA_013286655.1 Bacteroidota bacterium | reverse complement strand
TTCATTTACGCCGACGAACCTTGGCCGGTCATGCTCAATAATACAGCCATTCGGAGATATGGAAATTTCACAATCAGTAAACGCATACAACGCATCGATCGTTTTATCCGGAGATACATCCGGAGGAAGATGAATCTGAATCTCCACATTCTCAGCAGTATTGTCTTCCACCTTCTTCACCTTAATCTTACCCTTATCATTAGCAGAAAGAATCGAATCGATCAGCGACTGAGTCGTTGTGCCAAAAGGAATCTCCGAAACAACCAGTGTTTTCTTATTCAACTGAGAAATTTTCGCACGCACCCGCACGCGTCCCCCACGCAAACCATCATTATAATTGGAAAAATCAGCCGATCCCCCCGTTGGAAAATCAGGTAAGATATCCGTCTTACGTCCGCGCAAAACATGAATCGAAGCATCAATCAGCTCATTAAAATTATGAGGCAGGGTCTTACAGGCCAGACCAACCGCTATACCCTCCACACCCTGGGCCAGCAATAAAGGAAACTTCATCGGAAGTGTCTCCGGTTCCTTATTCCGGCCATCATAGCTAGCCAGCCATACCGTCGTTTTCGGATTAAATGCCACTTCCAGTGCAAACTTGGAAAGCCGCGCTTCGATATAGCGCGGTGCGGCGGCAGAATCACCCGTTAAAATATTCCCCCAGTTCCCCTGCATATCAATCAACAAATCCTTTTGACCCAACTGCACCATGGCATCACCGATAGAAGCGTCTCCGTGCGGATGATACTTCATCGTATTCCCGATCACATTCGCCACCTTATTATAACGTCCATCCTCCATTTCCCACATGGAATGCATGATGCGTCGCTGAACAGGTTTCAAACCATCCTCAATGGCCGGAACAGCACGCTCCAGGATAACGTAAGAAGCATAATCCAGAAACCAGTTCTGGTACATTCCGGAAACCTGTATTACCGTATGATCAGCACCATTCTTGTTATCCCCTGTAGACATATCTGAACTATCCGTTTCTTTCATTTAACTGCAACTTTAAACTTTTAAACTAAAAACTTTAAACTTTTAAACTAAAAATTAAAAATTGTTAAACCGTTTCCTCCACAATATCTTTCTCCACCTTCAGATTATTAATAATAAAATCCTGGCGCTCCTGGGTATTCTTACCCATATAATAACTCAGTATTTCCGTAATCGATTGTCCCCCACCAATGATAACCGGTTCAATCCGCATATCCTTACCAATAAAATTTTTAAACTCATCCGGTGAAATTTCTCCCAAACCTTTAAACCGGGTAATCTCCGGTTTTCCTCCAAGTTTCGTCATAGCAGCCCTTCTCTCCTCTTCGGAATAACAATAGATCGTTTCTTTCTTATTGCGCACCCTGAACAAAGGAGTCTGAAGAATATACACATGCCCATTCTTCACCAGGTCCGGAAAAAACTGCAAAAAGAAAGTCAACAAAAGTAAGCGGATATGCATACCATCCACATCCGCATCGGTAGAAATCACCACCTGATTATACCGGAGCTCTTCGAGATTATCCTCAATATTGAGTGCTGCCTGAAGCAGGTTAAACTCCTCATTTTCATAAACAACTTTCTTACTCAGTCCAAATGCATTCAGAGGTTTACCCTTTAAGCTAAAAACTGCCTGGGTATTGACATCCCTCACCTTTGTAATAGAACCACTCGCAGAATCACCCTCACAGATAAAAATAGTCGTGTCCTGCCGGCGTTCATCATTCGTATTATAATGCGCCCTGCAATCCCTTAACTTACGGTTATGCAAACTAGCCTTCTTCGCACGATCACGCGCAAGCTTTTGAATCCCCGAGAGCTCCTTACGCTCCTTTTCACTTTGCTGAATTTTTTTCAAAAGCGTATCCGCAACACTCGGATTCTTATGCAAATAATTATCCAGCGCTTCTTTCACAAAATCTCCGATAAAAGCCTTCATGCTTTTCCCCCCCGGAGCCACTTCCTGTGAACCCAGTTTGGTTTTTGTCTGTGATTCAAATACCGGCTCCTGAACCTTCACACTGATCGCTGCCACCAGGGAAGTCCGGATATCCCCCGCTTCAAATTCCTTTTTATAGAATTCACGAACCGTTTTCACCACAGCCTCCCGGAAAGCACCCTGGTGTGTCCCGCCTTGCGTAGTATGCTGACCATTCACAAAAGAATAATACTCCTCCCCATACTGCATCTCCGCATGCGTCATGGCAATTTCAATATCTTCACCTTTTAAATGAATAATAGGATAAAGGATAGGACCACTCAGGTTACGCTCCAGAAGATCCATTAAACCATTTAAAGAAACAAACTCCAGCCCGTTATAATTGAGTTTCAACCCGGTATTCAGGTAAGCATAATTCCAGCACATGCGCTCGATATACTCATGTATAAAATGGTATTTCCCGAAAACTTTTTCATCCGGGGTAAATGTTACGATGGTACCTGAATTCTCTTCACTGGATTTAATGTTGGAATCTTTTACAATATTCCCACGTTCAAATTCCGCTACTTTTGTTTTCCCTTCCCGGATCGACTGAATTGTAAAGTGCGAAGCCAGCGCATTCACAGCCTTGGTACCCACACCATTCAAACCAACCGATTTTTTAAACGCTTCCGAATCGTATTTCGCACCTGTATTGATCTTTGACACACAATCAATCACCTTTCCCAAAGGAATCCCCCTGCCATAATCCCTTACCGTCACCGATTTATCCCGGACCGTGATATCTACATGCTTACCATAACCCATCACATGTTCATCAATGCAATTATCAATCGTCTCCTTAATCAGAATATAAATCCCATCATCCTGGGACGAGCCATCCCCAAGTTTCCCAATGTACATTCCAGGTCGCAGCCGGATATGTTCCTTCCAGTCAAGCGACTTAATACTGTCTTCATTATATTTTGGTTCAGCCATTTTTTAGTTTGAAAGCTCTTAGTTTGAAAGTTTGAAAGTTCTTAGTTTGAAAGTTTTTAATTTAAGATCTAAAAATTTGTATGTGTTAGTTTAAAATTTGAAGGTTTAGTAGTTAGTCATTAGTAGCTCGTAGTTAATTCTCTCTATCCACTCTACTTTTTTTACACTTTGAACTTTATACTTTGAACTTTACACTTTAAACTTTTTAAACTTTATACATTAAACTTAAAATGCATCACATCCCCATCCCCTACCACATATTCTTTTCCTTCCTGGGAAAGCTTGCCGATATCGCGGCAAGCCGACTCCGAACCATACTGCAAAAAATCAGCGTATTTAATTACCTCTGCCTTAATAAAACCTCTTTCAAAATCAGTATGAATCACACCCGCCGCTTGCGGAGCAGTCATTCCCTGGTAGATCGTCCAGGCCCGGACCTCCTTTACACCAGCCGTAAAATACGTTTGCAGTTTCAGTAAACGATAAGCAGCCTTAATGAGTTTATTCACCCCAGGTTCTTCCAGGCCAATATCCTTTAAAAAGGATTGCCGGTCTTCGTAACTTTCCAGTGCCGCAATCTCCGATTCCATTGCGGCCGTGATCACCATAACCTCTGCATCCTCATCCTTTACCAACTCCTTTACCAGTTCCACATACTTATTACCCGTTTTCACGGAAGCCTCATCCACATTACAAACATACAACACCGGTTTAGCCGTCAGCAAATGAATATCATCAATGTACTGCTTGTCTTCTGTTTTAACAGCAGCTGAACGGGCTGATTTACCATCCTCCAGGTGATTTTTATAGATCAATAAAGTTTCGTAGGCCTTTTTTGCATCCTTATCCACACCCGCCTTTGCGAGCTTTTCCACCCGGCGAATTTTATTTTCCACACTCTCGATATCTTTCAATTGCAATTCCGTATCAATGACATCTTTGTCCCGCACAGGATTAACAGAACCATCCACATGCACTACATTCGGATCATCAAAACAACGCAGTACATGAATAATCGCATCACATTCCCGGATATTACCTAAAAACTGGTTACCAAGACCTTCTCCTTTACTGGCACCCTTCACCAATCCGGCTATATCAACAATTTCAATAGTAGTCGGAACAATACGCTCCGGATGCACAAATTCCGAAAGCCGGGTTAAACGCTCATCCGGAACAGTGATAACACCCACATTCGGTTCGATCGTACAGAACGGAAAATTAGCCGCCTGAGCCTTGGCATTCGACAAACAATTGAACAAAGTGGATTTACCCACATTTGGCAAACCAACAATACCACACTTTAATGCCATACCTTTTTTTAGGATTTAAAATTAGCAGGTAAAGATACCATAATCCACAAATTCACATCCGAAGCCTTTTTTCAACATTTTTTGAATGTTATTAACATTCAAAAATAAGGCCCGCAAATACTTTACTTTTGATTTCATACCAAACAAAACTGACATCTTATGCCCTCCATTGCGGAATTAGAAAAGTTATGTACCCAGGTAAGAAGAGATATTCTGCGGATGGTTCATGCAGTAAACTCAGGCCATCCGGGAGGATCCCTGGGTTGCACGGATTTTTTTGTAGCGCTTTATTTCGACCTCCTGAAACACCACCCGCAAAAATTTACCATGGATGGTCTCGGAGAAGATCTTTTTTTTCTGTCCAATGGGCACATCTCACCTGTATGGTACAGCGTATTGGCCCGTTCAGGATATTTTCCTGTAAAAGAACTCAGCACCTTTCGTAAACTCAACTCCCGTTTGCAGGGACATCCCACTACCCATGAAGGCCTGCCAGGCATACGTATCGCCTCTGGTTCCCTTGGACAAGGGCTTTCCGTCGCAATAGGTGCAGCTCTGGCAAAAAAACTCAACAAAGACACGAACATCGTATATACCCTGCACGGAGACGGAGAACTGCAGGAAGGACAGATCTGGGAGGCAGCCATGTTTGCTGCAGCAAAAAAAGTAGACAACCTGATTTCAACTGTTGATTACAACGGGCGTCAGATCGACGGCGACGTGGAAAACGTTCTGCCCATGGGCGACTTAAAGGCCAAATGGCTGGCCTTCGGATGGGACGTTCTGGAGATGAACGGAAACAAGCTGCAGGAAGTAATCGAAACGCTTAAAATAGCCCGACAACGTACAGGCAAGGGAAAACCAGTTGTCATACTCATGAAAACCGAAATGGGCATGGGTGTTGACTTTATGGTCGGCACACACAAATGGCATGGAACAGCCCCAAATGACGAACAGCTGGTGAAAGCACTGGCTCAATCAGCGGAAACCCTTGGAGATTATTAAAAGAAAAGACGGAAATTTGCGTTCGCCATTAGCTATTACTCACCGCGTCTCTTCAGTTTTATCGGAGTTCCTGAATACTTCGCTACGCTTCGTATTTCGCTGTTCCCTACTATTGGCTATTATTCGCATCCTTTATTCTTGTTTCAAGGTGCTTATGAATCCGACGAAAGTCGGATTTGGCTATTCGCTATTCACTGTTCTTATATTCTCATCCCCCCTATCCGCCCAACCCAGGAACCAAAGCAAACCGGCTGCCGAAAAGCCAACCACCCGCATACTGTTCGTATTCGATGCCTCCTTCAGTATGTTCGGTCAATGGCAAAGCGGTATGAAAATGGACATTGCAAAACGCCTGCTCTCCGAATTCCTCGACAGCCTGAAGACCGTTGATCATTTGGAAATAGCCTTCCGGGCCTATGGACATCAACACAGTCTAACTCCAAAAAGAGATTGCCAGGACACCAAACTCGAAGTGCCTTTTGATGCGGACTTACGCTCAAACATAGCCGCGATAAAACGCAAGCTGAAAGACATCGTACCACGCGGAACAACCCCCATTGCTTATTCCCTGGAACAATGCGGAAATGACTTCCCCTCCAGTGGAAGTCCGAATGTGCGCAACATTATTATCCTGATCACCGACGGAATAGAAGAATGCGATGGCGACCCCTGCGCAGTTTCCCTTATGCTTCAAAAAAAAGGAATCATCCTGAAACCCTTCGTAATTGGAGTTGGACTTGACGAAAGTTTCAAAAATGCTTTTGGTTGCGTTGGTAAATTTTACGATGCCTCCAACGAAGAAAGCTTTAAAAACATTCTGAACATTGTCATATCCCAGGCCCTCAACAACACCACCGCACAGGTAAACCTCCTGGATCAGATTGGAAAACCTACCGAATCAGATGTCAATATGACCTTTTACGATGAAACAACGGGAGTAATAAAATACGACTGGATGCACACCCTCAACAACAAAGGATTACCCGATACCCTGGTGATCGATCCGATTGGAACCTACCATCTGGTCGTGCATACGATTCCACCGGTCGAAAAACATGACATTACATTAGTAGCAGGAAAACACAATAT
>JABDFG010000085.1 GCA_013286655.1 Bacteroidota bacterium | reverse complement strand
CCCTTCCCGTTTAATATTATAGCCTAAAAATTCAAGTATATCCGGCTCATCATCCACTAAAAGTATTTTATAAATACCGCTATCCATCACTTATCTCATTTTGTCAGGTAAAGTTACGGTTCAGAGCGCATACTATGTTAAATAAATATTAATTAAACATTAAGTAAGCCATAATTAAAACTCAAAACTGTAACCTATTCCTTTTACCGTTTTAATATGACCATTTCCTAGCTTTTCCCGAAGTTTACGAATATGAACATCGATGCTCCGGTTTTTTGCAACAATTTCATGCCCCCAGATGAGACTGGAGATCTCTTGCCGGGTAAATACTTTACGGGGTGAAGAATGCAGGAGTGAAACAAGCTCAAACTCTTTACGTGGGAATACAATCTCTTTTCCGTCCTGAATGACAACATACCTTTCCCGGTCAATTTGAATACCTGAAACATCTTCCTTTTTCGGCTCCAATGATACCTTTTTCAATCTCTTTAATATTGCCTTGATCCGAGTGAGCAGGACGGCAAGTTTAACCGGCTTAATAATGTAGTCATCAGCCCCGGCATTAAAACCGGCAATCTGAGAATAGTCTTCCTTACGATCTGTATAAAAAACAATGAAGGTTTTTCTTAATAAATCAATGGTTCTCATTTCAAGGCAAGCATCCATACCGTTCATGACCGGCATAATAATATCCATTAGTACCAGATGCGGATTATATTCACGGAAAGCAGCGACTCCTTCCTTTCCATTGAAAGCTGCAATAACCTGATAACCCTCTCTTCTTAAAGCGTTATCAATGTCCTGAACTAACGGAATATCATCATCTACCAGTAAAATCTTATATGTATCGTTTGAGTACATTCAATTACTTCAAAAACAAGCAACCGAAAGTACCACCTGCAGGATGATGTGAATGTTAAAATTAAGTTAATTTAAGATTAGGAAATGATTTTCCCTAATAGGAAGGGACGGTAATTGGAGGAGTAGTAATTACATTACTTTTATGCAATGCCCGGTCGTAAATATAAACCTTAAAACAGAAGGTGGAATCGACTGGCCTCCCACCCTGACTGGCCCAATAGGGGACAAAGTTCAAACTAACTCTGATGTTTCCGGTGATGGCTTTATTTTGACCGGAAGGAGTTACATTGGGAATATTATAGTCATATTCCAACGAATCGCCTGGAGGATTCAAGGAACTATAATACCTGTGTAAAAGCCCATCCGAACCTTTATTATAATAAATCAAAAAGATATCATGATGATAAATGCTGTTTGCATTAAATGGAGGAGCGGAATCACTCACGGCAAGCCCAACATCCCCATCACCGTCCTGGAAGGTAATCGTTAGCGCAGCGGAATCCATACCATATTGAACAAAATTCTTAAATGCTATGGAAGGTATAGGAGAAACGTTTTGAATTTTCAAACAACCATAAATACCAAGCCCCCCTGCAACTAAAAGCAATAAGTGTATTTTTGTTTTAATTGTCATTTGAGGCTTAAATTTACAAAATATTACCCGTCTGAGAAAATGAGTCCTGAATATCTTGAAAGCCGGCTATTTTCTGTTACAAACACGAATTCCTTCGAGGATGTTGCATTGGAAGTGTTCGGCTATCAATCCCGTTACAATGCTGTCTATAAGGAGTATCTAAAACGACTAAACGTAAACCCTGATGCTGTTAGCACAATAGCTAAAATCCCCTTTTTACCCATTACTTTTTTCAAAACACACCAGGTAATTTGCGGCAAGGATGTCGGTAAAACAATATTTACCAGCAGCGGGACTACCGGAGATATACCAAGCAAACACTACATAAATGATCCGGCCTTATACGAAAGAAGTTTCACTAAAGGATTTGAATTATTTTATGGGAAGCCTCAGGACTATGCATTCCTTGCCCTGCTTCCTTCCTATCTGGAACGAACAGGTTCTTCTCTTGTTTATATGGTCGATCGCTTAATGCAATTGGGACAGAAAGCTCAGAGCGGATTTTTCTTATCTGCATTTAATGAACTGTTTGACAAACTAGAAGAACTGGAAAGTCTGCGGAAAAATTACATCTTGTTGGGCGTGACATATGCGCTTCTTGATCTTGCGGAGAAATACCAGGAACAAAGATTTCCCCCTTTAAAATACGCGATCGTAATGGAAACAGGCGGAATGAAAGGCAGACGAAAAGAATTGGTCAAAGAGGAAATTCATTCGGTGCTTAAACGATCATTTGGCCTGGGCTCCATCCATTCGGAATATGGGATGACGGAACTTTTATCACAGGCCTATTCAAAAGAGAATGGCTTATTTTCCTGTCCTCCCTGGATGCGGATCTTAATAAGGGATACGAACGATCCGTTTCAACTACTCGGTCCAGACAAAACGGGAGGTATTAATATTATAGACCTTGCGAACATTCATTCCTGCTCGTTTATCAGCACCCAGGATCTTGGAAAACTTCATATTGAAAATACATTTGAAGTCCTGGGACGTTTTGACAACAGCGATCTCAGAGGTTGCAATCTTTTAATCAATTAACCGCTAACCGTTCACTGTTCAAAACTTTATGTGCTGTTTTTTAAATGGATTATTCATCTGCCTAATTTTATAGTATAGTACGTTTTTTGACAGTTCAAATACGCAGTTTTAGATGTTAAAAAAAACACTTCCTTACCTTAAAAACAAATATACACTGACCATATTAGCTTTTATGGTATGGGTTTCCTTTTTTGACAAGAACGATTTGTTGTCTCAAATGAGCCTGCGCAAAGAAGTAAAAAAACTGGAAACCGAAAAAAAATATTTTGTAACAGAGATCAGCAAGAACAAAAATGACCTGAAAGAGTTAATGACCAATCCGAAAAATCTGGAAAAATTCGCACGGGAAAAATACCTTATGAAAAAGGATAATGAAGATGTATTTGTACTCGTTGAAGAAAAAAGATAAGCTACCAGCTTCCTCCAGCCCCACCACCACCAAAACTACCTCCGCCAAAACCACCAAACCCACCGCTTTCGCCGGAAGAACTTCCTCCGCCACCGAAACCACCACCCAAAAAAGCCCCTGCCCCATAAAACATACCCGCTCTGCCCAGTGTATATCCTCCTCCCCCTCCTCTACGGGGGATAATAGCAAGAATGATGAAAATAATAATAAAAATAATAAAAGGTAAATTACTGCCGGATGACTTTTTTTTCTGATAGTCTTTAAAATTATACTCTCCTTTTGCAAGACTCATCAGAACATCCGTAGCAGCATTAAGTCCTCCATAAAAATCTTTGTTTTTAAAATGAGGCATTATTTCTTCCTCAACAATATGATTAGCTGTTATATCCGGTATAACGCCTTCCAGGCCATATCCCACAGCGATAAACACCTTGCGTTCGCCTTGTCCGCCACTAGGTTTAACCAAAATTACAATCCCATTCCGTTTGTCCTTTTTACCAACACCCCATTTATCTCCGATATGAGTTGCATATTGTTCAGGTTCCAATCCCAGGAGGTCATCCACAATAACAATGGCTATTTGATTGGAAGTGCTGTCACTGAACAAATCCAGTTTTTGTTCCAGGTTGTTTTGTTCTTCGGCTGACAAAAAACCAGGAAATTGATGGGAAAGATTATTGACGAGTTTCGGCGGATCTGGTCTTTCCGGAAGATCGTCCGACGCCCTTACTATGGCAACAGAAATGCCCAGGCAAATAAGGGAAAGAAAAAACTTATTCAAATACTGTTTCATACTCAACCGAAGGATACTTCATCTTTTAATTCATTCACATCATCTCGCTTATGCGGAAAATGCATTTTTAATTGTATTCCCGCTTTTTCAACCGCTTCACACAGTCCTTCTGTAAACTTCCCTTCTTTAAATTGTTGCTGCAGATGTTCTTTAATGCTGTCCCAGAAATTTTCCGGCACCACTGCATGAACTCCCTCATCACCAAGTATGGCAAATTTTTTATCCTGAATAGCTAAATAAAACAGAACGGCATTCCGGAGTTTTGTCTCCTGCATTTTTAGGTGTGCAAACACCTTAAGGGCCTTCTGCATCGGATCACCTGAACATTTATCCTCCAGGTGAACACGTATTTCTCCTGATGTATTCTGTTCCGCATGAACAATGGCTTCCTGGATTGCCTGCTGTTGCGTTACTGTAAAGAATTTCTTTGCACTTTGAGCCATGTATTCCTGCTATAGTTAAAACTTCACTGTTGGAGCAATTTCTGATCCGGCAGCTTCTTTAAAAGGCTCTTTTTTAGCGAATATTTCTTTATTCAGAAACATACTGTTGAAAAAACCACGAATATGCGAATTGTAGTTCCTGACTGAATTATTGTAATCTTCCCGGGCAACGGCAATCCTGTTTTCTGTTCCTTCCAGTTGCGCCTGCAGGTCACTGAAGTTAGCAGTAGAGCGAATCTGAGGATACGCTTCAAATGCCAAATTGATGGCCGTGTTTATTTTTTTTCCAATTGCATCAAAATCTCCGGGTGTTTTGGCATTAACAATACCTGCACGGGCATCCGTGACCTGAGTCAGGATCGTTTTTTCATTTTCTGCCGCACCTTTAACCGTCGCAACCAGTTGGGGGATTAAATCAGCTCTTCGTTGGTAGGTTGCCCCCACATCTCCCCATTTCTGATCTACATTTTCCTGCAAAGAAACTGCCGTATTATAAGACCCTCTGTACATCATAAAAATAATAAATACAAAAAGGAATATGACTCCACCTATTATCAGACCTTTGTTCATTTTATTTTGTTTTTTAAGTTATATTATGCAATCAGCTCCACGCTGCGTTTAATAAATTTAGTCAATTCTTCTCCTCTCAGGAGGTTTTGCGAAAGAAGCGCCAGATCAGTAGCTTGT
The DNA here is from genome assembly GCA_013286655.1 of Bacteroidota bacterium. GTDB lineage: Bacteria > Bacteroidota > Bacteroidia > JABDFU01 > JABDFU01 > JABDFU01. Next base: position 1,520 of record JABDFG010000085.1, on the reverse strand, counting down.
TTTGCCAACTGCTCCTGTTTTACAACATCACTTTCGGCAATTATTCTACCTATTAAAGGATGGTTTGAATTTACGACCAGGTTATACATCTCCGGAGGAGCGCCCATAAAGGACATCCCGCCGCCGCCGCCCATCGCACTCATATCCTTCATGCGCCGCATGAACTCAGGCTGAGTAACCAGGATAGGACCATCTTTTTCACTCAGACTCTCAAATATAACCGTAAATTTTTCTTTGGGAACTGCCTTTTCAACAATAGGTTTCAGAACATTTTGTTGTTGCTCCGTAAGTTTTGACGGCTGAGCTTCTTCCTTATTAATCAGCTTCTCAATTGTATCCGCATCTACCCGGACAAAACTCGCATTCTCCAATTTTGTTTCAATAAAATTTACAAAATGTGAATCGATCGGAGTATCCAGCACCAATACTTCGTATCCGCGTTCTCTGGCCGTTTCTATGTAACTATGCTGCTCAACGGCATTCGTGGTATACAAGTAAACAAGACGGTTTTCTTTATTTGTCTGCAACGGTTTTATTTTGTCGGTGAACTCTTCGATGGTGTACAGACTATTATCCGTTGTTTTGAACAAGGCGAATTTTTGCGCCCGTTCGTTAAACTTGTCTTCCGACAACATTCCGTATTCAATAAAAACTTTTATATCTTCCCATTTAGCTTCAAAATCCTTCCGGTCTTTTTTAAAGAGATCCTCCAGTTTATCCGCCACTTTTTTTGTAATGTGTGAACTTATCTTTTTCACATTCCCATCACTTTGAAGATAGCTTCGTGATACATTTAAGGGAATATCCGGAGAATCAAGTACCCCGCGCAATAACATTAAAAAATCGGGAACAATGTTTTCTACTGAATCTGTTATGAACACCTGACGGGAGTATAACTGAATCTTATCTTTCTGAACTTCTATCCGTTGTTTAATCTTTGGAAAATAAAGTATACCTGTCAGGTTAAACGGGTAATCTACGTTCAGGTGAATATGAAATAAGGGATCTTCGAACGAGTATGGATACAGCTCTTTATAAAATTTTTTATAATCCTCATCGGTTAATGAAGCCGGAGCTTTTGTCCATGCCGGCTGGGTATTATTGATAACCTTGTCTTCAAACTTAATTTCGACCGGTAAAAATTTACAATATTTGGTCAGAAGCGTCTGTATCCTCTCTGTTTCCAGAAATTCGTCGGAATCGTCGGCAATATGAAGGATAATTTCCGTCCCCCTTGTCTTTTTCTTATGCTCTTCGATCTTATAATCCGGACTTCCGTCACATTCCCAACGGACTGCTTTTTCGTCTTTATAGCTTTTCGTAATGATCTCTACTTTAGCGGAAACCATAAAAGAAGAATAAAAACCCAAACCAAAATGGCCAATGATATTGTTCGTATCCGTTTTGTCCTTATACTTATTTACAAACTCTTCTGCGCCTGAAAATGCCACCTGGTTAATATATTTTTCAACTTCTTCAGCCGTCATGCCTAGGCCCTTGTCTTTAATGCTGATGGTCTT
>JABDFG010000084.1 GCA_013286655.1 Bacteroidota bacterium | reverse complement strand
TTTCAAAGAAATCCAAATATGCGGTAAAAGCCCTTATCGCCCTCGCTAAAGAATATCAGAAGGGCCCTGTCCTTATTTCAGAGATTGCCGAGGGCGAACATATTCCAAAAAAATTTTTGGAAGCAATCCTTCTTGGACTGAGGAAAAATGGCATTCTGGGCAGCAAGAAGGGGGCGGGCGGGGGATATTATATGATTAAACCGCCTGCGGAAATTATGCTGAGTAATGTGATGCGTGTTACGGATGGGCCAATAGCTCTGATTCCCTGTGTGAGTCTTAATTTTTATGAAAGGTGTGAGGAATGTAAAGATGAAGCAACCTGTAGTATACGGGATGTTGCCAAGGATGTAAGAGAAGCGAGCCTTAATATTCTTTCCAATACAAGTATTGCCGATCTGATAGCCCGTGAACAACAATTGGCCAGAGTAAGTAATAAGGCTACGGATAAATTGGTAAAAAAGAAAAAATAATTTTTTTTAATAATTAGTCTACTATGTCAGTAGAATAACTATATTTGTACCGTGCAAAACAGAATAGACATTAATTGCCCGGTTTCCAGTGAACGTGTGAATGAAAACACGGTACGCGTTGCAGCATTATTAGGTGCATTGGTAACCATCCTGGGTATTTATTTCAACAGTTATATTCTTATTGGAATACTTGCAATAGATTTTGAGTTAAGAGCGTTTAGTGATGGGAAAAAAAGTTTGATCAAAAGTGCAGCTAAACAATTGATAGGATTAGTTGGAGTAAAAGAGAAACTTGTTGACGCAGCGCCTAAAAAGTTTGCCGCTGGTATGGGATTGGTGTTTACCCTGGTTATTGCAAGTTTGCAGGTATTGCATTATTATCCGGCCGCAGCTATTGTAGGAGGGGTTTTAATTGTATGTGCTTTGCTGGAAGGCCTGTTTGGTATTTGCCTGGGATGTATCGTTTATTCAATACTCGTTAAAAAGTAATATTCATCTAAAAAAATAAAAATTATGGCAATCCGATTAGGGGACGAAGCTCCCGATTTTACAGCAGAGACAACAGAAGGGAAAGTGGAATTTCATAAATGGCTGGGCAATAGTTGGGGGATATTGTTTTCTCATCCTAAAGATTTTACACCGGTTTGTACCACAGAACTTGGCGCAGTGGCTAAGTTGAAAAAAGAGTTTGATAAACGGAATGTGAAAGTGATTGCTATTAGTGTGGATGGATTGGATTCACATAAAAAATGGGTTCCGGATATTGAAGAAACGCAAGGTGTTCAACTGAATTATCCGATCATTGCTGACCCTGATAAAAAAGTGGCAGTCCTGTATGATATGATTCATCCAAATGCCTCTGATAATTTTACGGTGAGATCTGTATTTATTATCGGGCCCGACAAAAAGATAAAACTTACAATCACTTATCCGGCTTCTACTGGAAGGAATTTTGATGAAATTTTACGGGTGATCGATTCTTTGCAATTAACGGCCAAATTTAGTGTTGCCACACCTGTTAATTGGAAATACGGTGAAGATGTCATTATAACTCCTGCTGTAAAGGATGAAGATATCCCGGCAAAATTTCCGAAAGGGCACAGAAGAATTAAACCTTATCTGAGGTACACGGAACAGCCTAATTGAGAGGTTATTATTTAATAGTAAATTATTTATAATAGATAGGTATCAAATTATATACACATGAAAAAACTTGTATACATCGCAGCTTTATTTCTTATGAGATTAAATGTAGTTGAGGCTACGGGAGTAACTTCTACAGATGCGCAGACAGTTGCGGCAAATTTTTACACGCGCAACGTTGGAAAATCAATCGCTGCAGTAAGTTTAACGTATACGGAAGTATCTGGAACGAATGAAGCTTTGTACTATGTTTTTAATGTAAACGAAAACGATGGTTTTGTTATTGTTTCAGCTGATGATGCAGCCATACCGGTTTTAGGATATTCAAATACAGGGAGTTATGTGGCAGAGAATTTGCCGCCTCAGCTTTCTTATTGGATGGATAGCTATAAACAACAAATTGTATCTATAAAAGCAAATAATCTGCCATCTGCCCTGGAGGCAAAAAATCAATGGCAGTCTTACCGCAATTCAATTAGTTCCTCAAATAATATAGGTGCAAGAACCAATGGCACGTTGGCAGCTATCGTAGGTCCTCTCCTAAAAACGAACTGGGATCAAGCGCCTTATTATAATGATCTTTGTCCTGTTACAGGTGGGAAAAAGGCGTTAGTGGGTTGTGTGGCCACAGCTATGGCTCAAATTATGAAATACTGGGCTTACCCTTCCGTAGGTATTAGTACCTATCAATATGTTTGGAATCCCTATGGCCTGATAGGAGCACAATTCGATACCTCTCATTATAACTGGTCTGCTATGCCTGCTAAACTTTCTGCTGCCAATGATGCTCTTGCGGAGTTAATGTATGATTGCGGAGTGGCTGTCGAAATGCAATACGGTACTACTGTGAGTAATGCGGCATTATTAAGCGTTGATGATCCAGGTAGTTCCAGTGCTCAATATGCGTATGCTAATTTTTTTAATTATAATGCTAAAACGTTACAAGGAATAATCAAAACGAACTATACGGATTCGGCATGGATCAGTATTTTAAAAAACGAATTAAATAATGGGCGCCCGTTTCAGCTTTTAGGTTTAGATAGTATTGCTGGTGGGGGCCATTCCTGGGTTTGTGATGGATATGAGGCTAACAATCTCTTTGATATGAATTGGGGCTGGAGTGGCAGAGACAATGGTTATTACGCGCTTGGCGCCCTCAATCCCGGAACGAATAATTATAATAGCGATCGGCGGGCATTGATTGGCATTCAGCCTCCACATAATGGACCTACTTCCGTTTCTAACCTGTCTGATAATTCTTTTCTGAAGGTGTACCCAAATCCGAACAATGGACTATTTGCTGTATCACTTCAAAATATACAAGGAGAGCCCTTACTGGAGGTATGCAATATGCTTGGTCAGCGGGTATATCAAGTAAAACTGAATTCCCAGACAACACTAATAAATCTGGATTCTCAGGCATCAGGAATCTATTTGTACAGGGTTCTGGACGAATATGAAAAACCTATTGCTACCGGAAAGATATGTATACACTAGAGTAAGTATAGTATAATATCGTTTGTGTTTTTGGTAAATTATCGCTAACTTGATATACCAAAAGACAAACGCTATGAAAAAACTTGTATACATCGCAGCTTTATTTCTTATGAGATTAAATGTGGCTGAGGCTGCAGGAGTTAGTTCTTCCGATGCTCAAACGGTTGCAACAAATTTTTACACACAAAACGTTGGAAAATCAATCGCTACAGTAAGCTTAACATATACGGAAGTATCTGCAGCGAATGAAGCACTATACTATGTTTTTAACATAAACGAAAGCGATGGTTTTGTTATTGTTTCGGCTGATGACGCTGCCATACCCGTTTTGGGCTATTCCAATACAGGGAGTTATGTAGCAGACAATTTAGCACCTCAGTTTTCATATTGGATGGATGGGTATAAACAACAAATCGTATCCATAAAAGCAAATAATCTGCCATCTGCCCTGGAGGCAAAAAATCAATGGCAGTCTTACCGGAATTCAATTAGTTCCTCAAATAATATAGGTGCAAGAACCAATGGTACGTTGGCAGCTATCGTAGGTCCTCTCCTAAAAACAACCTGGGATCAAGCGCCTCATTATAATGATATGTGTCCGGTTACCGGGGGAAATAAAGCATTAACCGGCTGTGTGGCCACAGCCATGGCTCAAATTATGAAATACTGGGCTTACCCTGCTGTAGGTATTAGTAAATATCAATACGCCTGGAGTCCTTATGGCTTGATAGGAGCTGAGTTCGACACTTCTCATTATAAATGGTCTGCTATGCCGGCTAAACTTTCGGCTGCCAATGCTGCTCTTGCGGAATTAATGTACGATTGCGGAGTGGCTGTTGAAATGCAATATGGCACTACTGTAAGTAATTCAGCATTATTGGCCGAAGATGCTCCTGGCGGTTCCAGCGCTCAGTATGCATACGCTAATTTTTTCAATTATAATGCCAAAACCTTACAAGCGCTGGACAAAGCAAATTACACGGATTCAGCATGGATTAATATATTGAAAATTGAATTAAATAATGGCCGCCCTGTTCAACTGGGGGCTAGTGCTCCTGGAGGCGGACATTCCTTTGTTTGTGATGGATATGAGGCGAATAATTTGTTTGATATGAATTGGGGCTGGAGCGGTACGGATAATGGTTATTATGCTATCGGTGCACTCAACCCCGGAACATATAATTATAGTAGCGGTAATCAAGCGTTAATTGGTATTCAGCCTCCGCAAAATGGAAATGCCTCCGTTGCCAACCTATATGATAATTCTTTTCTGAAGCTATATCCTAATCCCAATAATGGACTATTTGCGGTTTCCCTTCAAAATATACAAGGGGAACCCTTACTGGAGGTATGCAATATGCTTGGTCAGAGGGTATATCAATTAAAACTGAGTTCCCAGACAACACAAATAAATCTGAATTCCCAGGCGTCAGGAATCTATTTGTACAGAGTTCTGGATGAATATGGACAACCCCTAACTACGGGTAAGTTGTGCATACAATAGAACCGGGTATTCCTGTTTCTATTAAATTTTAACTATCAGACAATCAGAAAGAAGGCTCGGCAAGTCGTTTTTTTATTCTAAGTAATATACTAAGTTGATAGAATAAGTATATTTTTGATCTCTAAAATAATTCTTAAAATGAACTATCCGATTTCAATGAGTTCGTGTTTAGCGCTGAGAAGAGGAGTCTGCAGAAGGAGGCGATCTGGTTAGCAGCACTATTTTTTTAATTTAATAAACTACTAAGTATATAGACTAAATATAGTAAATTCAAAACAAATCAACCAACAATTAAAAACCAGAAAGCATGAAAAAGAGAATTACCACAACAAAACTGATATACCCCGCAGCCCTGGGTATACTTGCCATCAGTACCGCGAATGCGCAACAGGACACTTCTACGTTTAAACCCGGGGGGCATATTTATGCTGAGACGTTCGGAGATTATTATGTAAAAGCGCATTCGGATAGCGTGCCTTCGGGAAGTAAAACGACGAAGATAAATGCACCGCGGCAACTGGTGGCACAGAATCAATATTCAAATGTGTCCATCCCTAATTACAGTGCATTTAATTTTAGACGGATTTACCTGGGATACCTTTATGACTTTACTCCGAAAATTACAAGCGATTTTACGTTTGCTTACGAATCAGGTGTTGAGAATACAAATACAACATTGGCTCAGAATACTTCCAATGATCCCTCGTTAACAAGTGATGGAAAGCGTTCCGTATATATTAAATTCGCTAATCTGAGGTTTAAGGATATTATTCCCAACGCTGACCTGGTAGTTGGTCAGCAAAGAACACCGACTGCCGTAACGATTGTTCAGCAAGTCTGGGGCTACCGTTCTGTGGAGAAAACAATTTCAGATATGCACAGCAGCTATTTGGGGACCAATACGACAGATTTTGGAGCAGGTTTGTTCGGGCATTTTGATAGCAATCATAATTTTGGTTATGATGTACTTGTAGGTAATGGGAACAGCGCTAAATTGGAAACCAACACTTTCAAGAAGGTCTATACGGATTTGTACGCCTGGTTGTTTGACAAAAAGGTAGTGATACAGGCCAATTATGATTATGACCGTACCCAATTGACTCCTTATCAGACTTCGAGGTCTTTATTAAAGGGTTTTGTAGCCTATACATCGGAGGCCTTCACACTTGGTGTGGAAGCTTTTACTGCTAATCTTCAGAATTACAGTGCGTATAAAGATCAATCTGTAAAAACCAAAGTAGATACTACTGGTGCAGTTGCTGTTGGAGTGTCTGTATTTTTGAGAGGCCGGATTGTCAAAGATAAACTGGGTTATTTTGCCCGGTATGATTTCTGGAACCCCGATACAAAGTTTAACAGTTCCCGCATATACACACTTGCAGATAACAGCAATACAATTGTGCAGGGAGCTAATGGAACAAATGTTTCCGAGAACTTCTTTACGGCAGGTTTGGATTGGACAATTGCTAAAAATGTACACCTCCTCCCGAATGTATGGTTTGATCAGTATACTGATAATCGGATAACTACTTCAACAACAGCTGCTGCAGGTACTATTAACACATTAACTGCGGAGTCTCCCGGAGGGAGTGCCGTTGGGGGACATTTGAAGTCGGATTATGACCTGGTGTTCAGAATTACGTTCAGTTATTTATTCCCGTATATTTTGCGTTAATTTGCATAATTAAATAGTAAATTGGTAGATTTAATAGACAATAAAACATGAAAAAGCTTTATTTAACAATTGGTATTTTATTAGCCGGCTGGATAACCTATACTGCCGCGGTTTCCGGAAAGGTTACGGCAAAAGAAGGAGATGATCTGGAAGGAACCATCAGTATTTCAGGAGCTTTTGCGCTTTATTCCATCGCTGTGAAATGGGCCGAGGAGTTTAAAAAACTTCATCCGCATGTCAAATTTGATATTTCGGCAGGTGGAGCGGGGAAGGGAATCTCGGACGTTCTAGGGGGGCTGATTGATCTTGGAGCAGTGTCCAGGGATATTTATCCGGAAGAAGAAAAAAAAGGTGCT
>JABDFG010000083.1:4292-6650 GCA_013286655.1 Bacteroidota bacterium | reverse complement strand
ATTGGGCGAAAAGGCAGTGGGAATAAATACGGCCGATACATCACAATCGACAACCGTGATCAATACACTGTCCTTGGCGGTGCAGCTATTCACATCCGTGATCGTAACCGTGTAATTGGTCGTCTGAGTCGGATCGGCTACCGGGTTGTAAATCGTCGGGTCATTTATGGTCAAGGAAGGACTCCATAAATAACTCACTTCTCCATTGCTGGTTAATAACTGTACCGTCTGGCCTTTGGTGATCGTCTGACCTGGTCCAACGCTGATCAACGGAGCCGGATAGTCCGTTACGCTCGCTGAGGTTGTTACCGTACAACCTGCTCCATCTGTTACTGTTACCGTATAAATGCCCACATCCAATCCAGCATCCGTTGCATTCACGGTCCCATCGTTCCAGCTATAAATCAGTGCCCCTGTTCCTCCGCTTGCAGTAACTGCTATCGCTCCATCGGTGGTTTTTCCCGGACAGTCATTGATGGTACTCAGAACACTTACCGTGGGACCAGTGCTGCTGATCATGGCCGTGGTACTCACCGTACAATTGTTTGCATCAACCACTGTTACCGTATACGTGCCCGGTGTAAGATTTATATTCGTTGTTCCACTGCTCAGATTGCTCCAGTTATAGACATAAGCCGGACCTCCTGTCCCGCCGCTTGCACTGGCCGTTGCAGAACCGTCGGCTCCTCCACAAATGGATGCCGTTGACTGGGACGCAACCGGCAATATCGCTGTTGGCTGGGTGATCGTCACTACACCCACCGCCGTGCAGCCCGAGGCATCCGTTACACTTACCACATACGTACCCGCTGTCAGGCCCGTAACACTTGTTATTCCTGCCGCTGCATTACTCCAGCTATAGCTATAAGGTGTCCCGCCGCCGCCGGCAGCACCTACCGTTGCCGAACCATCGCTCCCTCCGTTGCACAGGAGAGAAGTACTTGTCAGGGTCAGTGTAGGTGCCGGTGTATTGCTTACCGCAGCCACTGCCGTTTGTATACATCCCTGACTATCACTCACCGTGACCGTATAAGAACCCGCTCCAACTCCCGATATCGTCTGGCTGGTCGCAGTAGTGCTCCAGCTGTAATTGTAAATACCCGTTCCTCCGGTAGCTGTCACCCCTGCACCACCCGTGGACAAGGAACAAGCTGAAGAAGCAGTCTGCAGAGCCGTGGCTGTTATCCCAGCTGATACAGTCACCGTTACTACGGCTGTTAAGATGACCCCACAGGCATCCGTACCCGTGACCGTATAAGTAGTGGTTGTTCCAGGACTGGCGATCACAGTGGAGCCTATTGTCGTATTTAATCCCGTACCTGGGCTCCATACATAAGTATTCGATCCGCTTACCGTCAAAGGAACACTCCCGCCCAAACATATGCTTGCATCTGGGCTTACACTCAAAGTAGAACAAAATATGCTGAATTTTGCCATAACAATATTTTCATTTCCTGCCGCTCCCACAATTGTATTTTGAGAATAAGCTCCCACTCCCGGGGGAGTCACAATTGGATATGAAGTAATTACATTTTTAGTAGCGTCGCCCAGAACAAAAACATTGGCACCATCACTCGAAATAAAACACCCATCATTTTCACTGTCAATTCCATAATAAGTAGCCCAGAGCCGGACGCTCGTGATTGCATTGAACTGTAAAACGAATATATCATTAATTCCTCCCCCATTTGAATCCCAAAAATTTCCGCAAGTGGATTTCATAGTCGGGAAATCGGCTGAACTTGTATTCCCGCATACCCATACATTTGCTTTATCGCTCTGAATGGAATAGCCCCTATCAAAGCTGCTTCCTCCATAATACGTAGCCCAAATCCTGAAACTATTTTTACAACTAAATTGCAAAATAAAGGCAGTAAGATGTCCAGGCGCCGCCAGTGCGGGCTGATTATAGGCCAGCGCAAGATTCTGCGTAGGGAAATTTACTGATCTTGTCTGGCCGGTCACCCATACATTTGTACCGTCACTGTTAATAGAATTTCCGGCATCACCCCCACTTCCCCCATAATATGTGGCCCAGATCCGGTTATCATTGGAGCAGCTAAACTGCAAAATGAAAGCATTAGTAAGGGCACCTCCCAGCGAGGCCTGATTATAGGTCCCAAAGGCCTGAACAGGGAAATTCGTTGAATTTGTTTGTCCTGTAACCCATACATTCACGCCATCACTACTGATCGAATTTCCCCCATCACCCCCACTTCCCCCATAATAGGTAGCCCACAGAAGGTTATTATTGGCACAACTAAACTGCAAAATGAAGGCATTACCGTTCTTACCTCCCAATCCAGGTTGAAAGTAAGCGCCTCCTAATGGGTTGAACGTAGGTAAATCCGTTGATTT
>JABDFG010000083.1:0-4282 GCA_013286655.1 Bacteroidota bacterium | reverse complement strand
CCCCCATAATACGTAGCCCAGATCCTTGCATTGGTAGTACAACTAAACTGTAAAATAAATGCATTCGTATGGTTAATACTTCCCAAACCTGCCTGATTATAGGCTCCGAAACGAGAGAAAATGGGGAAATTAGCCGATGCAGTATTTCCTGTCACCCATACATTCGCCCCATCACTGTTAATCGAGCTTCCTCCATCATCCTCATTCCCTCCATAATAAGTAGCCCAAACAAGTTTACCACAAGTTGTAAATTCGAGAATAATTAAATCACCAGATGCTCCCCCATAAGCGCCCTGAAAGAAAGCTCCTGCCCCTGCTTTTTGTTCCGGAAATCCCGCCCCATTTATACTTCCTACGACCCATACACTTTTACCATCAGTACTTATGGATTGAACCTCATCAATACCAATTCCTCCATAATAGGTCGCCCACGTAAGCGAGGGGTCTATGATAAGAATATCCGCCTTGTTATATTTATCAATGGCAAATCCTATCTCATTACCTTTTATTACATAATGGGTATTTATTACATGGTCTTTATCTTTCCCGTAACTCAATGGACTTCCTTCCTTTATTTCACCCATAGGGATACTGACTTTCAATGAACCATCCTTTTGCAGGGAAGGTTTGTCTGTCCATTTGTACCTTAGCTTTATTAAAGATGGATCTGCTCCGGGATGTACAACAAAGTCATACTTCATTCCGCCCTCTTTAGTTGAATATAACATCCAGTCGATTCCCGGATAGATATTCCTGACCGTAACTTTTTCATAGCTATGCACATTCATCAATCCATCAGGACACTGAGGCAGGTAGTAGTCCGTCCTATCCTCGCTTTCGTATTCCTTAATGATGTTCTCTTTTTTAATCTCCGCCCCCACCAGTTCCATATCTGCACGACAATACTGTATTGTCGTGCTCTTATTTTCCTCAATTTCAGGACTCGATAAATTATTTGAACTGTTCAGAGTTGGCACTACATTTTTCTCTGTTTTGGTAAATACGTAACTCAAACCCCAGGTGGTAATATACAGATCTGCAGTGCCTGCGACGCTTTTAAATAGTAGGTCATTTACAGCTTTTCCTTCTAGATCAACCATTTGACCTTTGTTCTCAAGGAAACGAAGTCCTCCTGTATTCTGCATCCAACCTTTAACCTTGGACTCCAAGCCAGGTTCGTTGCTACCAAAGGTGGATAATCCGAGCAAAGCTAATGCGGCAAAAACCAAACTACGTGTTTTCAGGCCAGCTTTCATAATCAATACAAGATGTTTGTACATAATGACTAAAATCAATTACTGAAAGAAGCAAGGACTTGACATTAGATCAATTTACAGGAAAGTCTTCAATTTGCCAAATAAATATACGACTAACGTTTAAATAGGAGAAGGTAATATTAAACTTCTAAGCACCTGATTATGCGCACAAGGCGATTCAAAAATTTCAATTATTACTATTTTTGTACACCTATCATGAAAAAATAATGGATTCGTATTAAACTTCCAATAGCCTAAATTATAATCAGAAACCGTTTAAATTACAATTAACGACAACGAACACAACAAAATTACTCCTGATTTTATCTTACAATAATTACTTTTTGAGTTGAACTGAAATGTTCATTTGCAATCTGCACAAAATACATTCCCGATACAAGACCGGAAACATCTACTATGTTATCCGTTTGTACATTCCCGGACGGTTGCTGAACATGCAAATTTTGCTTCGTTACAATTTTTCCATCGATTGTATAAATAGTCACATTTACTGGCATAATACCGGTTGACACATCTACATAAATTTTATCCTGGGCGGGATTCGGATAAATTTTAATTGCCTGATCCGAAGCTGAATTAGTTTGAATACCGGTAGGCACTGTATATTGATATGCCCCAATATCCCATGCGCCGGTCACCGGACGTGCGACCGGTATCTTGGCCGGAGTAATTACTTTGTGATTAATAGAATCATATCCCACTGCAAAAGTAGTGGACAACCGGCAGGCAGCGGCAGCCTCAGTAAATCCGGCCGAAGCCAACGCCTTGCAGTAATCCTGATGGTTAACTCCTTTGCCAACAGTGAAATTAGTTGCTGCAGCTGGGGAATAAGCATATGTTTCCGATCCGGTATAACCTTCGCTGGCTGCAACTGCATGTGTCATGGTAAGATTATTCGCCTGAATACAGGAATTGCCCCCATAGGCACCCCCTGCATCGTCAACAATGTTGTGCTGATTGTTAACCGTAACATTAGCTCCGCAGGGAGCTTCACCGGAATTACCCATATCAAGCGTATTGTTAAACATGTAATTCATAGCTGTTGATTGTGTAAAATCCTGCTTGGCCACGTCCCAATAATTCCCCGGAGCCACGTCATACATGATATTATTGAACCAATATTCGGGAGCCACGTCGCTACCGGTTATCCATAATTTCACGGTACCAACCTGGGCATGACGAACAACATTATTATAAAGCACATTGGGAATCAGGCCGTCAGCATCTCCGTCCGATTCCAGGATATTATTATGAGCTATACCGTCCCCCGTATTCGCCCAGTTTTCGAAGAGATTATCATGAATATCGTGCAGATTTGGGCCCACACCTTGCGCAACATTCCGAAAAATGCAAAAAGCAATTGAATACAAATCAGTGAGTCCCAGCGCATTCGCTCCCTGAGGATCCGAATCAAACCCATCCACCACATTGTAGCGGAGCCAGGTTGGTTGACAGCCCTGATTTCCCCCGCAATCACCACCCCCGGCAAATGTGCTCATGCCCATACAATGGCCGATAGGTTCTTTACTGACAGGATCAAGACTGCAGTTGAAAGGAACGTGTGTCCATCCGTGGATATATAGATTCTTGTAAAAGGTATAGCCAAGTCCCAGGGATATGTAATTATTCCCAACAGTATCAATATATCCTGGAGATAACACAAAAGACTTGTGCTACTCATGGTTAGCGTAGGGGCTGGTGTATTGCTCACCGCTGCAACCGATGTCTGGATACAACCCTGGCTATCGGTCACCGTTACCATATAAGAACCTGCTCCAAGGCCACCTGTGATGGAACTGGTAGAACCCATGTTCCAGCTATAATTGTAAATCCCCGTACCTCCCGTAGCTATTACCATCACACTGCCCGTGGACATGGAGCAGGCCGAAGAAGCATTTTGGGATGCCGTTGCTGTTATACCGGCCGAAATAGTCACCGTTACTGTTGCCGTCAAGGTTACTCCACAGTTATCCGTACCCGTGACCCTATACGTGGTAGTTCCGGGTGGACTTGCTATCACCGAAGAACCCGTGGTTGTATTCAATCCCGTACCAGGGCTCCAGACATAAGTATTCGATCCACTTACCGTCAAAGGAACACTCCCCCCCAGACATACACTCGCATCTGGACTTACCGCGAGCGTAGAACATAAGATGCTGAATTTGGCCATGATAGCATTTTCTGTACCTGTTATTCCTCCAATTGTACTTTGGGAATAAGCTCCCGCTCCCAAGGGAGTCACAAGGGGATAAGAAGTACTTACACTCTTCTGGGCATCACCCGTTACATATACATTAATCCCGTCACTGGAAATAAAACTCCCGTCGCTCTCTGTATCATTCCCGTAATAGGTGGCCCAGGCCCTGACACTCGTTAAAGCATCAAATTGCAAAATAAACACATCCTGACCTCCACTTCCAAAGGTCCCAAGAAAATTGCCACAGGTAGGCTTCATAGTCGAAAAATCCGATGAGCTAGTCCTACCACATACCCAAACATTTTTTCCGTGACTATTGATGGAAGTGCCCCTGTCATCACCATTTCCACCATAATACGTGGCCCAAACCCGAGCACTATTACTACAGCTAAACTGCAAAATGAACGCATCATAAAGGCCTCCTCCATTAACAGTTTGATTATAAGCTCCAGGAATGAGGAGAGAAGAAGTAGGGAAATTTACTGATTTGGTTTGTCCCGTCACCCATACATTCGTACCATCACTGCTAATGGAATTACCGCCATCATCGCCGCTTCCTCCATAATAGGTCGCCCATATCCGTGCACTATTTATGCAACTAAACTGTAAAATGAACGCATTACCTAGGGTACCTGCACTTCCCTTCGAAACCTGATTATAAGCCCCGGCATGAGCAAAAATAGGACAATCTGTTGAACTTGTTCCTCCCGTTACCCATACATTTTTACCATCACTGCTGATGGAGGAGCCGTCATCACTGACGCTTCCCCCATAATAGGTGGCCCATATTCTGGCGTTTGTAACACAA
>JABDFG010000082.1 GCA_013286655.1 Bacteroidota bacterium | reverse complement strand
GTTGAATAACGGTCTCTGAAAAGAAGGTGAAATTCATTTTCAGTCAGTTCTCCCAAAATATAAGCTCCGAGCTTTTGGGCTTCATGGATGTCTTTAATGACAATAGAAGGAGCGTATTGCTCACTTCTTGAAAAGGTAGCTCTTGTTTCCTCATGATTATGTTTTCCGTGTATGATAATGGAATACCTATCGTTTCCAAGTTTTTCCGCTTTGTTCCAGACTTTTTCCACAAAAGGACAAGTGGTGTCATACTTGTGAACCTCCAGGCCAATGGATCTTATTTTGTCTTGTATTTGCAGGGTTGTACCAAAAGCCGGAATGATAATGATATCATTTGAATGAAGTTCTTCCCAGGGAATCAGTTGTTTACCCGAAGTGTCCAGTATGAAACGAACGCCCCGTTCCAGGAGGTCTTTATTGACTTCCTGATTATGGATCATCTGGCTTAGCAGAAAAATTCGCTGGCCAGGATTTTCTTCCACAGCTTTAAATGAAATTTCAATGGCGTTCTCAACTCCATAACAAAAGCCAAAATGCCGGGCAAGTAAAAAGCGGACCGGTCCAAAATCAAGAACGGAAGGAGAAAAATCTTTTTTACGGGGATCATTGATCCTCCGGGCATTTTTAATTCTGGATATGATCGGACTTCGGTAAAACTCGGGGATTTGAAATTGTTTCATTCATTAATTCCTGTTATTGTTCATGTACCGCATTATATAATAGAGAAGTGTTGTTAAAGAAGCCAATGCAGCTACGATATAGGTAAGGGCTGCCCATCTCAGTGCTGTGGTTGCCTTTTCATGATCTTCTCCCGGAGTTATATTACTTGAGTTTAGCCAAACCAATGCACGCTGACTGGCATCTATTTCTACCGGCAAAGTAATTAATGGAAATAGGGTGATAACAGCTTGTAAAACAATAATTGCCAATAAAGCCTGGTTGTAAATATGTGCGGCAAAAGCTAAAAAAAACATAGCTCCGTATACGATGTTCAGCATATTAGTACTGAAATTAACAATCGGAATTATTCTTGTACGGAGTTTCAGCCACCGGTATGCTGTTGCATGTTGAACAGCATGACCACATTCATGTGCTGCAACAGCAGCAGATGAAATGCTTTTCCCTTCATAAACATCAGAACTTAAATTAACAGTCTTTTCGGCCGGATTATAATGATCGGTTAATTCACCTTCAACGGAAATAACTTTCACGTCATAGATACCATGATCCCGCAGCATTTTTTCAGCAACAGCCTTTCCGCTCATTCCATTCAGAAGAGGTATCAGAGAATACTCTGCAAAAACGTTTTTCAGGCGTCTGCTGACCAGCCAGCCAATACCCATAAAGCCAAACACCAGCATTAATAAAACCGGATCGAAATGTCCAAACATAGTTTTAAATTTTTTGTTATATAAAGGTACGCTTTTTGAGTAGATTTGTGAACATGACGAATAGGAATAAAAAACCGTTTATATTAGTAACCAATGATGACGGAATTATGGCTCCGGGGATCCGGGCGCTTGTGGAAGTGATGAAGGAGATAGGAGAAGTGGCAGTCATAGCACCTGATAAACCTCAATCCGGGATGGGGCATGCCATCACCATTAATTCAACTTTGCGAATCTATCCATCCAGTTTTTATGGAGTACAATATGAATATGGTTGTTCAGGAACCCCTGTAGATTGTATTAAATTTGGCGTTAATAAATTATTGCACCGGAAACCAGATTTATGTGTATCCGGTATTAATCATGGTTCAAATGCTTCAATCAGTGTCATTTACTCCGGAACGATGTCGGCTGCTGTGGAAGGAGCCATTGAAAGTATTCCCTCTGTTGGTTTTTCTTTGTGCGATTATAGAATTGATGCCGATTTTACCGCTTCTAAAGTAATTGTCCGAACGATCGTTTCTGCTGTTCTGAAGAATGGTTTGCCTGAATGGTCTTGCCTGAATGTAAATATTCCTCCCTTGCACATCGACGAAGTAAAAGGCATTAAAATCTGTCGCCAGGCAAGATCGAACTGGGTTGAAGAATTGGATGAACGCAAAGATCCCAGTGGTAACAGTTACTATTGGCTAAGCGGTCGTTTCCAGAATTTTGAAGAAGGTAATGAAGAAACAGACTCCTGGGCACTTGACAATGGTTACGTTTCCGTGGTTCCAGTCCAATTTGATATGACAGCTCATCAGGCAATACCTATACTCAAACAATGGAAATTCGGAATAATGACAAAACCTTAGTCACGAAAACAAACCGGGTATTTGACTATGATCGGATTTGGTTGGGAGCTGTTCTTGGAATAGTTGCACCAATCCTTACCATGCTCGCATTTTACTATTTTAATTTCAGTCATATTTCTATTCTTAAGTTCATTGAACATCTTTTTGCCGTTCATATCCAATCCTCTTTATTAAGTTTAAGTGTCGTTTCAAATCTGCTCGTGTTTTTTGTTTTTATCTGGACGGAGAAGTATCAATCAGCCAGGGGCGTATTAATGTCGACCTTTCTTTACGGGGGCTTGGTTGTATACCTTAAATTTTTTGCATGAACTACTACATTGTAGCAGGAGAAGCTTCGGGTGATCTTCATGCCTCGAATTTGATGAGAGAACTGAAGCTATTGGATAAGAAAGCTTCTTTTCGGTGTTGGGGGGGGGATTTGATGAAGGAGCAAGGGGCTACGCTGGTAAAACATTATCGGGAACTGGCTTTCATGGGATTTACGGAAGTACTTTTAAACCTGAGAACCATCCTGAAAAACATAGAGCTGTGTAAAAATGACCTCCTTCACAATAGACCGGATGCCCTTGTTTTAGTTGATTATCCCGGTTTTAACCTTCGTATAGCAGAATTTGCAAAAAAGAAAGGGATAAAGGTGGTCTATTATATTTCGCCCCAGGTCTGGGCCTGGAAACAATCCCGGGTATATAAAATAAAGCGCATCGTAGATAAAATGCTGGTTATACTTCCTTTTGAAAAGGAGTTTTACGATAAATTCAAGTATGATGTTGAGTTCGTGGGACATCCTTTGTTAGATGCGGTAACTGCCATTCCTTACAGAGAAGAAGCAGTGATGACAGATAAACCAATTATCGCTTTATTACCTGGCAGCCGGAAGCAAGAGATCTTGCAGATGCTTCCGTTAATGATGACTGTAATCCCTTCTTTTAAAAAATATCAATTCGTTGTGGCCGGTGCGCCATCACAGCAAACAGAATTTTATGAACACTTACTGAAGGATACCGACGTCAAAATTGTCTATAACCAAACATATAATTTACTTCGACAGTCACATGCAGCTCTTGTCACATCGGGAACCGCGACACTTGAAACGGCTTTGTTCGCCATACCTGAAGTTGTTTGTTACAAAGGGGGGACTATTTCTTATCAAATTGCTAAAAAGCTGGTAAAAGTTAATTACATATCCTTAGTCAACTTGATTATGAACAGGGAAGTAGTCAAGGAACTGATACAGGATGAAGTAAGTCCGGCTAACCTGAAAAATGAATTAGACAAGATACTGGACACTTCTGTAAGAAAAAAAATGCTTGTTGATTTTGTCGAGCTACAACAAAAACTCGGGGGTGCCGGGGCTTCCCGGAAGGCAGCTGAATCGATCTATCGCTTTTTAAAAACATGAATAAGTCATTCCGATTAATTTTCACCTTACTTACACTGTTCTTTTCAGTTAAACCTTCGGTCGCTCAAAAACTGAAAATCGGAATGCTGACAGTTTTACCTTCGACTAAAGTAATCTTTACTCCCCTAGCCGGAAATTACAAGGTATGGTTGGATGCGACTTTACTGAATTCCGAAGGCGTTGCCGATGTCTTTCAACTTAGCTTGGATGGGGATTCCATAGAAGTAAAATCTTTTGAAAGGAATGTAGGTAAATGCAAAAAAATAGTTTTTGAAGCTCAATTGAAAGAAGGGAGTTTCAAATTAAAATCCATTATTCCAGAAGCGAAAGTTAAGGTATACGATAATGACCTCGAGGTGAGTTCCCTGCAGAATGGTTTAAGGCTCATCAATAAAGTAAACATCGAGAATTATATTGCCGGTGTGGTTCAATCAGAAGCTGGTGGTCACAGCACGGCAGAATATTACAAATTGCAAGCGATACTTTGCAGAACGTATGCTTTAAGTAATCTCCGAAAACATGAAGCGGACAGTTTCAATTTGTGCGACCAGGTTCATTGCCAGGCCTATAAAGGGAAGTCTGAAAATCCGAGTATTCTAAGTGCGGTACATGAAACCAGTGGATTGGTAATTGTGGATGACGATATGAATTTAATATCAGCAGCATTTAGTTCGAATTGTGGAGGACAGACAGTGAACTCAGAAGATGTCTGGACGCTCACGGCCTCTTACCTTCGTGGAGTGAAAGATACATTTTGTTTAAGGATGCCAAACGCTCGTTGGCAAAAAAAAATACCAAGATCTGACTGGCTGAGTTATCTATACTTGAAACAAAAATATCCAGTTGATGATAGTATCCGTTACAAGGAAGCTCTTTCTTTTCCTCAAACAAAAGGGAGGGAACAATTTTTTGCCGATAAGGATCTTAAAATACCTCTGAAAACGATACGTTCTGACTGGCAACTTAAGTCAACGTATTTTTCCTTAGAACAACAAAACGACACTATCCTTTTGAATGGCCGTGGATATGGGCATGGAGTTGGTCTTTGCCAGGAAGGAGCCATGCACATGGCTCAGATGGGAACATCTTATAAGGATATTATTAATTTTTACTATACGAAAGTTCATCTGGTGGATCTTACCGTTCTTAATTTCTTAAAGGAAGATTAGTTTTGCAGGGCAAAGCAAAGGACTATATTGAGTACAAATACCTATATTTTAAGGCAATATCCAGCCTAATTTTAGGCCGTGGATTTTTTCGGAAAAGCTCCATTTGTCCGTATTACAATCCCATTTTTAATGGGAATCGTAATGGAGTCTTATCTAAAACTCAACCAAAGAGTTTTACTATTCGGCGCATATACAGGCATTTGTTTATTTATCGCTGCCTTGAATATCAGGTCACACACTGCCGCCTATAAATATTCCTGGATGGCAGGTTTGGGAATAAATATGAGTTTGTTTTTTCTGTCGGCACAATTGAGGATTTATTTGAGCTTGATTTTGGTTATAGTCATGTTGGGAATTGTTGCTTTTCAGATATTTAAATACATTTATGGAAAATATTGAATATATGAGAAAAATACCGGGACTATTTATTTCTATTGTTATCACGCTTAATTGTTTCGGGCAAAGAGAAGACTCCATTCTGCTTCGAAAAATATACACGGAGGCATTGACTCATGGACAATGTTATGCTAATCTCGATTACCTGAGCAATAAAATAGGGGGGCGTCCAAGCGGTTCTCTACAAGCTCAAAAAGCTGTAGAATGGACATATCTGGCCATGAAAATGGCGGGAAGTGATTCTGTCTTTGAGCAAGAGTGTATGGTGCCTCATTGGGTGCGGGGAAATAAGGAAAAGGGGCAGATAAGGACTAGTTCCCGGCAGGAGGATACAGAGGATGTCAACATTTGTGCTTTGGGGGGCTCCATCGGAACGCCTGCTGAAGGGATACTGGCTTCTGTCATTGAAGTTAAAAGTGTAGAAGAATTATACTTACTTGGAACTAAAAAAATAAAGGGCAAAATAGTTTTCTTTAACCGTCCGTTTGATATTTCCGAGATTGACCCTTTTAAGGCATACGGAAAAGCGGTGGACCAACGGTGGAAAGGTCCAAGTGTCGCTGCTAAATTTGGAGCAGTAGCCACGATTTGCCGTTCGATGACAACGGACATTAATGATTTTCCGCACACGGGATCAATGACTTATTCAGACAGTATACCAGAGAAGGTTCCTGCCTGTGCAATCAGTACCGTTTCTGCGGAAAGGCTGAGTGAACTTTTAAAGAGGAGTACATCCGGAGTACAATTTTATTTGAAAATGGACTGCAAAACATTACCCGACGAGAAATCCTATAATGTGATTGCGGAAATCAAAGGCTCTGAATTTCCGGAGAAAATTATTGTAGTAGGTGGACACCTGGATTCCTGGGATACCGGTGATGGAGCCCAGGATGATGGGGCAGGAGTCGTGCAGGCAATGGAGGTTATCCGGATATTTAAAACGCTTGGCATCAAGCCGAAACGCACCATTCGGGCAGTCGCATTTATGAATGAAGAGAATGGTGCAAGAGGAGGCAGTAAATACGCTGAAATAGCCAAGAAAAACAATGAACAACATGCTTTGGCAATTGAAACGGACCGGGGAGGATTTTCTCCAAGGGGTTTTAGTTTGACGGGGTCTTCCGAAAAGCGTGAGCTGCTTATGAAATGGAAACCTCTGTTTGAACCGTATGGGATTTATGATTTTTCGCGCCAGGGAGGAGGTACGGATATTGAACCATTAGGAAAAATGGGAGTTCCTATGATGGAGCTTTTTCCTGATCCTCAGCGTTATTTTGATCATCACCATTGCCCCAACGATACTTTTAAATATGTTAGCAAAAGAGAACTCGAAATGGGAGCAGCAAGCCTCGCTGCATTGATTTATCTTGCCAGCGAACATAATTTTTAATGGATATCCGTTAAACAGATGTTAACTCATTTAAATATAAAGAACTACGCGCTGATTGATGAGCTTAATATTGCTTTTTCAGATGGTTTAACAATTATTACCGGTGAGACTGGTGCCGGCAAATCGATCCTTCTGGGAGCCCTTTCATTAATCATTGGTCAACGGGCAGATACGGGAGTTTTACAGGATAAGACCTGTAAGTGTATCGTGGAAGCTACTTTTAGAATAAAAGACTATCTGCTCGAGGCTTTCTTTAAACAAAACGAATTGGATTATGCCGATGAAACGCTGATACGACGGGAAATAAGTACAGAGGGGAAATCGCGCGCTTTTGTAAACGATACTCCTGTTACCCTAAGTGTGCTCAAAGAACTTGGTGAAAAGCTGATAGACATTCATTCTCAGCATGAGACCATGACATTGAATGAATCTGCATTTCAACTCGAATTACTGGATGTATATGCCGGTCAACGTCCGCTGTTATCGGAGTATCAAAAAGAATACAGGCAATTTATGCGTGAACAACAATTTCTGAATGAATTAGTTGAACGCGAAATCCGGTCTAAAAAGGACCTGGACTATTTTAAATTTCAATTTGAGGAATTGGAAGATGCGGATCTGAAGCCGGGCGAACAGATTGTGCTCGAACAGGAATTAGAAATGCTGAATAATGCCGAAGAAATCAAATTGAATTTATCAAAGGCTCATTTTGCATTAAGCGCAGGTGATCAAAATATTCTTGTTTCGCTTAACGAGGTGAAGATCCGTATTGCTAACATAGGCAAGTATAACCCCTTAATTAATGAATTAAATTCCCGCTTAACGAGCTCCTGGATTGAACTAAAAGACATTGCTTCCGAATTAGAGAATCTTGAACAGGAGATCAATTATCAACCGGATAGAACAGAAGAGCTAACACTTCGTTTGGATACCATTTATCGTCTTCAGAACAAACATCAGGTAAAAACCATTGAAGAGTTAATTCATGTAAGGAAAAGTTTGGAAAAAAAAATAGAGGAAATAGATTCCCTGGAAGGAGAAATCAACAGGCTAACCAAAGAATAAAAAATAAAGGAAACAAAAGTAAAAGAAAAGGCAAGCTTACTTTCGAAAAACAGGTTGTCAGCAATCCCGAAA
>JABDFG010000081.1 GCA_013286655.1 Bacteroidota bacterium | reverse complement strand
TTTCTTTTTTGATGACTGCACCCACCAAATCCATATCGGCCCGACAATAGTGAACGGTTGTTGTTTCGGTTTCGCCTTTTACAGATCTCAGTAATTGATTCGTGTTCCCTAATTGCGGTACAGCGACTCTTTCCATTGTTGTAAACACATAACTCAAACCCCAGGTGGTCACATATATATCAACGCCTTTCCCAGTTACTTTAAACAGCAAATCATTATCCGGCCGGCCTTGCAAATCTCCCATTTGGCCTTTGTTCTCTAAAAGGTTCAATCCTCTGGTATTTTGCATCCATCCTTCCACTTTTGATTTCAATGCCGGGTCATTGTTTTCCTGAACCCTATTTTGACTTATTGCAACAGCAACAGCCATAAAAGCAGAAACTGTCAGTATATTATTTAGAAATCGTTTCATTTTGTTTTACTGAGCTCCCAATAACTGTATAAATCCAGAACCCTTATATGTTTTCCCTGCTTGAGATTGAGCTGAATAGGTATAGTAATATACACCATCCGGAACAGTAGCGCCACTCTCATTTTTCCCATCCCATTTGGCATCAATACTTACCGCTTTATATATTATTCCACCCCAGCGATTGTAAATCTGATAGCTTAAGTCCGTAATTCCTTTCGTTGTGAAATAAAACTGATCGTTTTTCCCATCTCCATTTGGCGAAAATACATTCGGCACAAAGATTTTTGATGAATCGCAGTTATTCTGAGAAACTGTTACTCTTACGGAAGCGCTAATGGAAGAGCAAGTGCTACCGGATATGCTGCTCACCGTATAAGAGGTGGTGGAAGTTGGGTTGGCCATTACAGATGAACCCGTTACCGTATTTAACCCTGCAGCAGGAGCCCAGCTATAACTGCTTCCTCCAACCGCGCTTAATATCACTGAACTTCCCGGACATATGGTTGTATCCTGATTTAATGTAAGCATATCAGAACATGAATTGCTGAATTTTGCTATGAAGACATTTTCCAGGCCACCGAAAGTGGGATCGAAGTATGCTCCGGCAAGCGAATCTATGGGATAAGTACTTCCACTGCTTGCATCTCCTGAAACAAACACACCGGTTCCGTCACTTGAAATAAAACTGCCATCATCCTCATTATCCTCTCCATAATAAGTAGCCCATTTCCGAACACCCGAACTGTTGAACTGCAAAACGAATACATCGGTGCCGCCACTACCTAAAGTGTCCTGAAAAAAACCACAATCCGGTTTCATGGTCGGAAAATCCGTCGAACTGGTCGCCCCACACACCCAGGTATTTTTGCCATCGCTGGAAATTGAATTTCCAAAATCATTTTTACTTCCCCCATAACAAGTAGCCCAAATTCTGGCACCGGTAGCGCAATTAAACTGAAGTACAAACCCATCTTCTCCTCCTGATACCGGAGCTTGATTATATGCTCCTGTAAGAGATTGAAGAGGAAAGTCTGTTGAATGTGTTTGCCCTGTGACCCATACGCTCTTGCCATCACTGGAAATTGAATTGCCCTGATCTCCTCCACTTCCTCCGTAGTAACTAGCCCAAACCAGATTGCTTTTAGAACAACTAAATTGCGAAATGAAAGAATTTCCCCCCAATCCTCCCAGTGCAGGTTGGTTATACGCTCCTGCAAGGAAATTAACAGGAAAATCTGTCGATTGTGTAAAACCTGTCAACCAGACACTCGTGCCGTCACTGCTAACCGATCCTCCACCATCAAATCCGCTTCCACCGTAATAGCTGGCCCATATCATGGCGCTGTTGGAACAACTGAACTGAGAAATGAAGGCATTTTGAAAGCCTGCGATCAGGTTCTGATTATATGCTCCCGCAAGAAACTGAACAGGAAAATCCGTTGACTGTGTATAACCGGTTACCCATAAATTTTTACCATCGCTATGGATAGAAGAACCTTGGTCACCTCCGCTTCCCCCAAAATAGGTCGCCCATATTAATTTTTCATTTGCACAATTAAATTGCAAAATGAAAGCACTAGACTGCGAGGATTGATTATAGGCGCCGGAAAGTGCCAGGAGCGGAAAATCAGATGAATTTGTATTTCCTGTTACCCACACACTTTTTCCATCGCTGCTGATGGATTTGCCTTCCTCCTGGTTTGTGCCTCCATAATAAGTGGACCAGATGAGTTTGCCACAGGTGCTGAACTGAAGAATAATTAAATCCAATTTCCCATTAAAGCTTTGCTGAAAATAAGCTCCTGAATTTGGATTCAGGGTTGGGAATCCGGCAGAATTTACATCTCCTGTCACCCAAACATTTACGCCATCCGTATTTATGGAATTTACTTCCTCTGTACCTCCTCCTCCATAATAAGTAGCCCAGATCACGGTAGGATCTATTACCAAAGTGTCATTTTTATTATACTCATCGGGTATAAAAACAACCTCGTTGTCCCGTATATCATAATGTGTAATTATTCTCTCTTTTTTATCCCTTCCATAGCTTAGGGGCATCCCCTCTATGATATCTCCCATCGGTGTGCTTATTTTTACAGAACCGTCTTTTTGCAAAATCGGTTTGTCAGCCCATTTATAGTGGAGCCTTATCTGGGAAGGATCGGCCCCCGGATGAACAATAAAATCGTATTCCACCCTCCCATTCCTGGAGTATACGACCCAATCTATTCCGGAATAAATTTCCTTGACTGTGATCTTTTCATAACTGTGTACATTTATTGCTCCGTCCGGACACTGAGGATGATAGTAATCTATGTGATCTTCGCTCTCATTTTCTTTCAGGATATTTTCTTTTCGTATTTCAGCACCTAGTAACTCCATATCGGCCCGGCAATAGTGAACGGTTACACTTTCGTTTGTATGATTGTTACTTCCGGATAATTTAACTGAATTGTTTAAGTCGGGGATTTTATTTTTTTCCGTGTGAGTGAAAACATAACTCAGACCAAATGTGGTAATATACATGTCCAGGCCAGGAGTGCCGGTTTTGAATAACAGGTCGTCTACCGTCTTGTTCTGAAGATCCGCCAGCTGACCTTTGTTTTCCACAAAACGTAGTCCTCCAGACTTTTGAATCCATCCATTCACTTTTGATTCCAATGCAGGATCAATACTTTGGAGGGCATACGAAAAAGGAACGCAGGCTACAATCGCATAAACCAAAATGTAAATTCGAAGTTTAGCTTTCAAGTAGTTGAATTTTGCGGTAAATGAAAATCATTAAAAGCCCATTAATACATCGTTCAGATCTTTACCTCCGAACAACATTCTTTGAGGGTTTTCGCACATTTCTTTTACCTTAACGAGAAATCCTACCGATTCACGGCCATCAATAATACGGTGGTCGTATGAAAGTGCAACATACATCATCGGACGAATGACTACTTGTCCGTTCACAGCAACGGGACGTTCAACTACATTGTGCATCCCTAAGATCGCACTTTGAGGAGGATTAATAATGGGGGTTGACATGAGCGAACCGAAGACGCCTCCGTTCGTGATGGTAAATGTTCCGCCTTCCATGTCTTTCAACTCTATTTTATTGTCTCTTGCTTTTAATGCGAGGTTTTTGATTTCGGTTTCGATCTGGGCCAGGGATAAGCTTTCCGCATTCCTGACGACAGGCACTACCAGACCTTTGGGAGCACTGACAGCTACCCCTATATCACAGTAGTTATAATAAACAATTTCTTCTCCGTCTATCATTGCATTAACCGATGGGAAATGATGCAAAGCCTCACATACTGCTTTGGTAAAAAAGCTCATGAAACCCAAGCCTACTCCGTATTGTTCCTTGAACTTATCCTTGTATTTTGAGCGCAATGCATAAATTGCGCTCATGTCCACCTCGTTAAAGGTTGTCAGCATCGCAGTTGTATTCTTCACTGCGACCAGGCGTTGTGCTAATTTTTTACGCAAGGGGGTCATCTTCTTACGATCGGCTTCGCGCGAGCCGGATCCGGCGGTTGATCCATTAGAATCAAAGCCCTTGCTCATAGCCGATAGCACATCTGTTTTGGTAATTCGCCCGTCTTTTCCAGTACCATTTAATTTGTCGGATGGAATATTTTTTTCTTCCATCATTTTTTTCGCAGCAGGTGAAGGAAGACCATTGGTATAACTGGGATTCGGGGCTGAGGATTTAGGATTTAGGATGGGGGATTTGGGATTTGGGATTTCTTCCGGCTTTGGCGCTACTGATTCCACCTTTTGATTCTGGGCTTTTGAAGTCGCTTCCACTTTTTTTGCTTCTCCTTTTACACTTGTATCTATCGAACATACGACCTGTCCGACTTTAACCGTATCACCCTCCTTGGCCAATAGTTTTATCGCTCCGTTCTCCTCCGCATTGATCGTTAAGGTCGCTTTATCCGAATCAATTTCTGCAACAGGCTCATCTTTCTCTACATATTCTCCCTCTTTTTTGAGCCAACGGGCAATGACTACTTCTGAAATGGATTCTCCGGGACTTGGTATTTTTTGTTCGATGACTGCCATATTTCTTAATTTTTTAAACTTACTGTTTCTTTAGCAAATAATCTGCTGACAATATTTTGCTGTTGTTCCGCATGTACCTTTGCGAAACCGGTTGCTGGTGTAGCGCTTTCATTCCGGCCAATATACCTTAAGTGTATATTGCCAAAAACACGCATCATAAAAGTCCATGCCCCCATATTTTCCGGTTCTTCCTGAACCCAGCAATAATCTTTCGCATTTTTATATTTGGAAATGATCGCCTGGATCTGTTTGGCAGGAAAGGGATACAACTGTTCAATGCGCACAACTGCCACATCCGTTCCTCCCATTTTTTCTTTTCCTTCCGACAGATCATAGTAAATTTTACCGCTGCAAAATGCTATCCGTCTGACCAAATTACTATCTGCCTTGGGATCATCGATCACTTCCCGGAATCCTCCCGATGTAAAATCAGCTACCGATGAAACGCAACTCGGGTAACGCAATAATTTTTTAGGACTGAAACAGATCAGTGGTTTACGGAAATCCCGTTTCATCTGCCTGCGCAAAGCGTGAAACTGATTTGCGGGGGTTGTGCAATTGATAATCTGAATATTGTTTTCGGCGCATTGTTGCAAAAAACGCTCGATACGACCACTCGAGTGCTCCGGGCCCTGTCCTTCATAACCATGCGGAAGTAACATAACCATGCCGGTCATCCTTCTCCATTTGTATTCGGAACAGGTAATAAACTGGTCGACCATAATCTGTGCACCATTAAAAAAGTCACCAAATTGTGCTTCCCAGATCACTAAATCAGCAGGAGTTGCCAAGGCATATCCGAATTCAAAACCAAGAACTGCATATTCTGACAGCAGAGAATTGTATATCTGCAGCTTCCCCTTCGCCCCGAAATTATTCAAGGGGATGTATTCCGCCTCCGAATCCTCCAATTTAACCACTGCATGACGGTGGGAAAAAGTTCCCCGCTCAACGTCTTGTCCGCTAAAACGGACATCTGTTCCCTCGTTCATCAAAGTGGCGTAGGCCATCAACTCCCCCATAGCCCAATCGTAATTATCCTTTTCAATCATCCCCTGACGTTCTTTAAAAATATTTTCTATTTTATTGAAGAACTTTTTATCCGGAGGGAGCTGAGTAGTTTTTTTCGCGATGTCCAGGAATATTTTTTTATCGACGGCTGTATCCGGCGACTTTTCAAAATCTTTCTCTACCGCCATCCGGATTCCCTTCCATTCTCCTCCAAGAAAAGAAGTTACCTGAGCTTTTTCTGTTTGTTTAGCTTCTTCCAGTTTGTCCTGCAACAGTTGTTTGAAATTCTGTTCCATTTCTTTGGCAAGTGCTGCATCTATCGCTCCCTCTTCCAATAATTGTTTTGTATAGATATCCCGAGGATTCGGATGCTGGGCGATCGCCTTATATAACAGGGGCTGAGTGAAACGCGGTTCGTCTCCTTCGTTGTGGCCATATTTCCGGTAACACAGTACATCAATGAAAACGTCCTGGTGGAACGTCTGACGGAATTCCATCGCTAATTGTGAAACATACACCAGGGCTTCTACATCGTCCCCATTCACATGGAATACGGGAGCAAGGACCACTTTCGCAACATCCGTACAATAGGTGCTGGAACGTCCGTCGATGTAATTCGTTGTAAAACCGATCTGGTTGTTTACAACCAGGTGGATGGTTCCTCCCGTTTTATATCCTTCCAACTGGGACATTTGGATAACTTCATAGACGATGCCCTGACCTGCGAGGGCAGCGTCTCCATGCACCAGAATGGGACAAACCTTATTGTTATTTCCCCCATGCCTATTGTCAATCTTCGCACGGGCCGCGCCTTCTACGACCGGATCAACCGCCTCCAGGTGAGAGGGGTTTGGCATCAGACTCATGTGGGTTTTAATGCCTTTGTTACTTACCTGATCTGAGGAATAACCCATGTGGTATTTCACGTCCCCGTCAAAAACAGAATCTTCGGATAAACGGCCTTCAAATTCTGTGAAAATATCTTTATAGGTTTTGTTCAGGATATTGGCCAATACATTCAAGCGACCTCGGTGCGACATTCCAATCACATAATCGACCACTCCAAGTTCAGCGCCTTTTTCACAAACCGCGTCCAGGGCAGGAATAACCGTTTCCGCTCCTTCCAGTGAAAATCGTTTTTGTCCCACAAATTTAGTATGGAGGAAATTTTCAAATACTACTGCCTGATTGAGTTTATTTAAAATCACTTTACGTTCTTCCAGGCTGAATTTCGGAGTATTCTTGCATCCTTCCATTTTGTCCTGCAACCATTTAATAACGGCAGGATTCCGGATATACATGTATTCTGCCCCAATGGATTGACAATAGGTCTGTGTCAAATGGGCAATAATGTCTTTTAATTTCGCCGCACCAATGCCGATCAGTTCACCGGCGTGAAAAATGGTTTCCAGATCGACCGGCAAAAGACCGAAATTTTCAATGTCCAGAGTAGGTGCATAGTGTCTGCGTTCACGGACGGGATTGGTTTTGGTAAAAAGATGACCCCTGCTACGGTAACCATTGATGAGGTTGATGACGTTAAATTCTTTCCGAACGTTTTCAGGTACTTCTCCGGTGTTACTGCCTTCTTTATCCTCGAAGTTTTTGCGGGCAAATTCAAATCCCTCAAAAAATTTACGCCAGCCTTCTTCTACGGATTGATTGTCTTTAATGTATTGCTGGTATAGCTCATCGACCGAGCCTATTTCGGAATTGCTTAGGTAGGAGTATTTATCCATGAATCTGTACTTATGTAACGTACAAATTTAACAATTTCGGGGGAATATTTCAGGTATAACTATGGAACCTAAGGAGGGGAAGGAAGGCCAGAAAAAACCAGAGGTAGAAACCTCTGGTTCGATAAAACGCAAATATTATATGCTCGAGAATTATTCTTTAACAAATTTCTTTGTTGTACTCTGTTGATTATTCGATATTCTCAAGAAATAGATTCCGGCATTCAGACTGGAGATATTGAGACTTTGTTGCAAAGTTTGATTTCCCCTTTCTTTCATGATCAAAGCGCCGGCAATATCATATATTTCCAACTTACTATTCTCCATAACAGAACCAAATTGCAGCATCAAACTATTTCTGGCAGGATTAGGATATAGAGCTATGCTTGTTATCTCTGGCTTCGATTTTTCATTGATACCTGTGAAAGTAGTTCCGCAGGGAGAAATATTAGCGTTAAATGAGGACTGAACTGACCGGATACTTTTTTTGAGTGTATTTACAGAAGTGAGATTTGTTCCTGTTTTCGAAGTGTCCCGTGCAAATACGTAGGCAAGGTCAAAGGATTTTATGGCGCCTGGTAAAAAGGTAAAATTGCTGCCAAGTGCGGCCAGCCCTCTTCTGTCCCCCGGAGTATCCTTTGCAATGGTTTCATTCCAACCTACAGAGGCCGAAGGATCGGTTGGAAACATATAGGACGTTATCTTCCCGCTTCCACTATATCCGTTGCCACCGTATGTAATCGGTGTGCCGTCCAGCCAAAATGCATTCAGGTAGTTGTAATAATCCTGGGCCTGGAGAGGATTTCCCCGTATCGTAAAATCATTGTTATAAGATACATA
>JABDFG010000080.1 GCA_013286655.1 Bacteroidota bacterium | reverse complement strand
CCACATCCGCTTTTTTCTTCGCCTCTTCCGCTGTTTTTATTTTTGCCGCTTTGTCCGCTTCTTCTGCTTTCTGTTTAGCTTCCACATCCGCTTTTTTCTTTGCTTCATCTGCCTGTTTCTTCGCGTCTTCAGCAGCCTTCTTCTTTGCTTCTTCCTGCGCTTTTGCTAATTGATCTGCCGCTGCGCTCTTTTTTTTCACATCTTCTTCCGCCGCTTTTTTCTGAACCTCTTCATTTTTCTTTATTTCCTCGATCTTTTTCTCCACTTCTTTTAATTCCGATTCAACTGATTTGGTGTAATCTGTATCATAATCAAAATCATCAATGGTACTTTTATAGGCAACTCGCCCCACAGGTTGATTAAATACAACCATGTTTACTGCACTTGGCTGTTTAAATATCGTTACTGTGAAAGGATAGGGCAAAAATTCCGCGTCCTTACTTGCTACATCTGCCGGAACTTTGGTAGAAAAATAAATCTTTTTTACAATATAACCTGGTTTTGAAAAAGTAAACAGGAACTCATGCCCGAAATCAAGATCGACCGATTCTTTTTTACCATCTGAATCCATTGCTTTCCATTCCGCTCCATCTTTCTGAATCGATATCTTAGCTCCTTCCCGGTTACCATCATCAATAATAAATTTCAAATTAACCTTCAGCGAAGGAGCTTGTGCCAGGCAAAATCCGGTATCCATCAAAAACGACCCTAAAAGCAACGCAAGACATATAATGGAAATCCTTATACTACAGCCATTGTTGCGATGTTCTTTCATGAAGAAAAACAAAAACCAGATTTAATGGCAAATATAACATTCTGCATCTATCTGATCGGGAGGGGACAAAACGGAATATTCACAAATTATGAGCTTTATAGCGCTTCCTGGATATAGGTTGTTTCCGTAATATTCAAACCATCCCGGAAATAATATACTCCCCAGACATAGGCTACTTTTTTGTAGATCATTGTTCTGCCTTTGCGCGTAATCGTTATCTCTGTTGTTCGCTTATTGCCCTCTACGTATTCCTTTTCGATATGACTATCCGCCATTCCGTTGGCTGCGGAAGCCCCATCTTTTGCAGTACTTTCAGTACCAGCTGTCAACGAATTACGCTTGTCCGTATTTTCCGTATTTGCTGTTAAACGATCCCGACCGTTCGCATCTGTTCTGGCAACTGTCATACCCCGGTAATCATTGTTTTCCCCGGCTTTATTTTTTGAAACTTCATCTGCAGACGATTTATTTTTCGAAGTTCCTTCATCCGGATGATCAGCAGAAATGCTGCTCTTGCTGGTATTCTCCACAGGAATTCCCTCTCCTACCTCGTTCTTATGCTGATTATTTACCTTGTTGGCAAATCCCTTATCTTCCTTGTGCTTCTCCTTCAATTCATCTTCCGCCTTTTTCACCTGTGCCAGAATTGATTTTGTGTAATCGGTATCATAGCCGAAATCATCCTTGTCCTCCAGGTAGGCATAACGTGCAACAGGTTGATTAAAAACCACAATGTTAATTCCATCGTATTGTTTGAAAATAGTTACATCAAACAAAAGGGGTGCAAAGCCATCTTGAACCATTTTTTTAGGAAGTTTCGTTGATACGGCTATTTTCTTGGTAATGAATCCGGGTTTTGAAAAACTCATGACATAATCATGCTGATAATCCAGATCGATAACCCCCTTTCCATCCTTTTCATCTCGCTGTCTCCAGGGGTGACCATCCTTTTCAATTACCAACTTCGCTCCAATCTTATCTCCGTCATCTACGATAAAATTATATTTAACCCGGAGTGGGTCCCCCTGGGCCCTGATACCATAGGAACCCAAAAACAGCAAACAAAGTATCACAAAGCCCCTTCCGGGGACTTTAGTTATCACCATCTGTATTATTGAGGTAAAAGACATATTATTTACATAAAAAATTATTATAGATTTGTAGCCAGGTACTATCTAGGCCTGAAATTATGAAAAAAAGCATTTGCTTTGGACTAATTACCTTCCTTTTCGGGATCCTGTTCGCATCCGCCGAAAAAAGCAATATCCCGGCGAATCTTACTGCAACAGATGCCATTAATTATATTAATGGAAAAATCAAAGGCACTGCACAGATTAAGGATAACAGAGGATTAATGTGTGTGGATTTTTTCGACAAAGGCAAAGTGATCCGCACGGATATGGTCTCTTTTTCGGATCTGGATGCCGATCAGGTGAGCTACCTGAACGATGAGAAAGCGATCGTAGTAAAATGTGAAGCAAAAGAATGCATCGACCGCAAAATCCTGGTGCCCAAAAGCCGCGGACGATTTTCACGCATTAGTATACAAGGCGATTTTGATGAAAAAACCCAGCAGGGATTGGTGCATGCTTTCCAGCATTTAATTTTATTATTCAGAGACCCAAAGTATAAAAGTAGCCAACCTTTTGAACGTTAAAAATTGGCACAAAGATTGTTTAATTAAAAAAAAATATCCCGTTATGCAAAAGATCCTATTCTTATTTACAGCTGTAATCTTTACGTTCAGCGCTTTTTCACAGAAGGAAGAGGCACAGGCTTTTCTTAAAAAGGCTCAGACAAAAATTGACATCGGGGATTATGCCGCTGCCATTACGGAGCTTAACAAGGCCGTTGAGAAAGATCCTGCGAATCTTAACATCTATTTAAAGCGGGCCTTTTGTTATGGCGCAACTACTAACTTCCAGGGAGCCGTAGATGACTATTCGAAAGTAATTGAACTAAAACCCGATCTGGAAAGTGCCTATGTAAGCCGGGGAAGTGCAAAGAATAAATTAAAAAAATACACGGAGGCGGTGATGGATTTTGACAAGGCCCTGCAATTGAAACCCGACGACTTTGATGCGTATAATAACCGTGGCTGGGCTAAGAAGGGAATGGGAGATGATGATGGCGCCTGTAAGGACTGGAGGTACTCCAAGAAAAAAGGCAATGGTGAGGCTAAAATTATTTTGGAAAACAATCGCTGCAAATAAAAATACCTATGAAAAAGCTCCTCCTCCCTTCTTGCTTTATCATTTCAATGATCGTATTCCTGGCGTTTAAGGTCCAGGACGATAACGAACTCAAGAATTTTGTCATAAAAGTAAAAGCCAAATGGGGCGAGACCTGCTCTCAATGCGGCAATAGCCCGGATACATTTACGGTGTATTATAAAAACACTTCCAAAAAAAAGTTGGATATTATGATTGGAGTTCGGGAAGAAAGCAACTGGTGGCGCCTGGCTACTTTTTATGGTGTGGGAACGAATGATACCCTGCGCTGTTATGCCTGCAAGGGTACGGGAGGAAGCCTGGTCTGGGCACGGGAAGCAAACGACAAATCCTACGTTTTTCCGACACAGAAGGAAGTAAACGATCAGTATCCCGGAAAAAAATAAGCGACCTTTTGTGGTCGCTTTTTTTTACTTTTGAAGCATGATAACCACCGATCCCGAGAAACAAATTCCTGTCAACAAAGAAGATCTTTTTAAAAATGTCATCTCGCATTCGAAAGAATACGGATTCATTTTCCCTTCCTCCGAAATATACGATGGATTAAGCGCAGTATACGATTATGGACAGCTGGGTGTGGAGCTCAAAAAAAACATACGGGAGTACTGGTGGAAAAGCATGACGCAGCTCCACGAAAACATTGTTGGTATAGATGCCGCCATTTTCATGCATCCCACCACCTGGAAAGCATCGGGTCACGTAGATGCCTTTAACGATCCTTTAATCGACAATAAGGATAGTAAAAAACGTTACCGGGCGGATGTGCTCATTGATGATCACCTGGCGAAAATTGAATCGAAAATCGACAAAGAAATAGAAAAAGCGGCTAAACGCTTTGGAGAAACATTCGATGCAAAAATGTACCGGAGTACGAATCCCCGTGTACTGGAATATCAGAAAAAAATAGAAGAGATATCCGGCCGGTTCAAAACAGCCTTAACGAATAATGATCTTGTTGAAGTGAAGCAGATCATCATCGATTGTGAAATTGTTTGTCCGGTAAGCGGCTCTCGTAACTGGACAGATGTCCGGCAATTTAATCTCATGTTCTCTACTCAAATGGGCTCTGTGAGTGAAGATGCCGGCACGATTTACCTGCGCCCCGAAACAGCGCAGGGAATATTCGTAAATTTTCTCAATGTCCAAAAAAGCGGGCGCATGAAAATACCATTTGGCATCGCTCAAACCGGAAAGGCTTTCCGGAATGAAATCGTAGCCCGGCAGTTTATATTCCGTATGCGTGAATTCGAACAAATGGAAATGCAATTCTTTGTAAAGCCCGGTACGGAAATGGACTGGTACGCCTATTGGAAAGAAGCCCGGATGAAATGGCATACCTCGTTGGGTTCTCCTATGGACAAATACCGTTTTCACGATCATATCAAATTAGCCCACTACGCCAATGCAGCCTGTGACATCGAATTCGAATTCCCCTTTGGCTTCAAGGAACTAGAGGGCATTCATTCCCGCACGGATTTCGATCTGAAAAGCCACGAGCAGCATTCTGGGAAAAAGCTTCAATACTTCGATCCCGAAGAAAACAAAAACTATGTTCCTTATGTAGTTGAAACTTCCATAGGTCTGGATCGTATGTTCCTGGCCTTATTATCGGATGCCTATAAAAACGAAGTGCTGGAAGACGGCACAATACGCGATGTTTTAAATCTTCCGGCCTTTCTGGCGCCTGTAAAAGCAGCCATACTACCCCTTGTGAAAAAGGACGGACTCCCGGAAAAAGCAAAGGAAATTATGAATATCCTGAAATTCGATCACCTTTGCCACTATGACGAAAAAGACAGTATCGGCAAACGCTATCGTCGCCAGGATGCCATCGGAACACCTTTCTGCATTACCATAGACCATGAAACAACCGACCCCAGCTCTGCCAATTACAATACCGTTACTATCCGTCACCGGGACACAATGCGACAGGAGCGCGTGAAGGTTGATCAGTTGCCGGGTATTATTGAAGAAAAGGTAAGTATGAAAAAAGCTTTGAAAAGCCTGGAGGCGTAAACACACTTATTTATTGTTGTATACATTCATGCAGCGGTCGATTCCGATCGTTCCAAAAGCTTTAATGGCTTCTACGGCTTGTTCTATCCTGGGCACAAGAACCTTTTGTTCTTCCGGAGTCCATTGACCTAAAACATATTCCACCTGTCTTCCTTTCGCAAAATCATTACCGACTCCAAAACGCAGACGGGCATAAGCAGATGTGTTCAGGATTTCCTGGATACTCTTCAATCCATTGTGTCCCCCATCGCTCCCATTCGCCTTTATCCGGATCGCCCCAAAAGGCAAAGCCAGATCGTCCGTGATCACCAACAAATGCTCCAGAGGTATTTTTTCAGCCTGCAACCAGTAATTGATTGCTTTCCCGCTCAGATTCATAAACGTAACCGGCTTGATCAACACAAACGTTTTTCCCTTAAACCTGTATTCCGCCTTATAAGCCAAGCGGTCCTGGCCGAACGCAATCCCGGAAGAACCAGCTAAGGCATCCAATACCGTAAAACCAATATTGTGACGGGTATCCACATACTCATCACCTATATTCCCAAGACCAGCGATCAGAAATTTCACAATTTCATTAAAAAGCGAATAGCCAATGGCGAACAGCGAATAGGGAGAAAACAATCTTGACTTCTATTTCCTTTACTATTCGCTACTGGCTATTCGCTACTCGCTAAGGTTAGTTTTACTTTTTCTTAGGTGCTTCTTTTTTTGCTTCGTCCTTCTTAGGAGCATCCTTCGCACCTGCTGCTGCTGCCGGAGCTTTCGCGCCTGCCGCTGCGCCCGCTGCCGGAGCTGCCGCCGCACCTGCTGCCGGAGCTGCCGCTGCACCTGCTACTGGAGCCACTTCTTCAGCAACGTTACGGGTAATTCTCACCGCTACTACGGTTGCATTTGGATTGTTTGCAAAAACGATCCCATCCAGTTTAATATCTTTTACACGAACAGAATCTCCGATTTCCATTTTTTCAACATTCACCGTGATAGCTTCCGGAAACTTGTCCGCAGCTCCTTTTGCTGTAAGTGATCTCAGCTTTTTCAACAGTTTACCACCTGCACGAACCCCTGGAGCTGCTCCAATGGTCTTGACAGGTATCTCTATAACAACAGCCTTACCTGGAACTACTTCCAGGAAATCAACGTGAATGATTTTATCCGTTACCCGGTGAAACTGTATGTCTTTCATGATCGCATTGTACTGGGTTCCTCCCACATCAATCTTTACAGAATGGATGTCAGGCGTGTATACCAGGTGACGGAACTCCTTCTCAGAAGCCGCAAAATGAAGTGGCTCTTTGCCTCCGTATAATACACAAGGTATCATTTCACTTCTTCTTAAATCAGCAGAATTCTTTTTTCCGACTGTCGTTCTTTTAGAACCGGTAATTGTTAACGTTTTCATTTTTTTTCAATTTTAATTGTTACTCCCCTTTACTTTATTTGCGGGCCGGCGGGGGGCTCGACGGTATATTGATCAGCAAATAAAATGCGAACTGATGGATTCAAAATTATGAACCCGATGTAATACATTAGCAAATAACTCCGCCACCGACAGCACCTTTATTTTGCTGCTTTGCTGTTTAAGCGGAATGGTATCGGTGACAATTAACTCCGTCAGCTTAGACTTTTCAATATTTTCATACGCCTTACCGGACAATACAGCATGCGTAATAACAGCCCTGACGCTGGCAGCACCTCTATCCAGCATCATATCCGCAGCTTTGGTCAATGTTCCCGCCGTATCACATAAATCATCTACCAAAATGATGTTACGACCTTCAATCTCCCCGATAGCCGTCATGGAGTCAACCACATTCGCTTTGGAACGCTGCTTATAACAGATAACGATTTCACTCTTCAGAAATTTAGCATACGCATTGGCACGCTTGGCGCCGCCCATATCCGGGGCGGCCATACTCATATTGGGCAGGTTCAGATTCTGAACATAAGGTAAAAAAATAGAAGAAGCATACAAGTGATCAACCGGAACCTCAAAAAAGCCCTGTATCTGATCTGCGTGAAGGTCCATGGTGATGATTCGCGTAACGCCTGCAGCTGACAGTAAATTCGCTACCATTTTTGCACCAATCGCTACCCGTGGCTGATCTTTACGATCCTGGCGCGCGAAGCCAAAATAGGGCAATACCGCTACAATCTCATTCGCCGATGCCCGCTTGGCCGCATCCACCATCAGCAAAAGCTCAAACAGGTTATCAGAAGGCGGAAAGGTAGACTGAATAATATAGACATCGCTCCCCCTCACAGTCTCCTCAAAGGATACCTGCATCTCCCCATCACTAAACCGCAATACACTAGCCTTACCAAGTGGTTGTCCGTAACGCTCTGCTATCTTCTCAGCAACATAACGGGAACTCGAGCCTGCAAATATTTTAACCGGTGAATGTGATTCCATGAACTTCCCCCGACAATTTCCCGCCAAAACAAGCCTTTTTCTTACACCAGAGCCATTTTTCGCCTGTCCTGACACAATAACACACCAGCAGGCTTTTTCACTTCGCAAATCCCACCAAACCTTACCCAAATCCCAGCAAACCAGCACCACAGTTCACATTCAGAGGTTCTGCCAACCTGAAAAGACTGTCAGAAACCTGCCAAATTTGAGTTAACAGACGTTTTCTCCTGAAAAAGGTGGTCCACTGCCATCGTTTGGGAATTTGGGGCGGGACTATTGATTTTAAATAATGTAATAAATTGCCTTTGCTATCAATTGGTTTTTAGTTTCATCAAAAGTCATAATGTAAATAAACCCTTGTGATTCAAAATGCAATCCAATGATACAATAAGTTGAATGTTTGTATCGTACAGGTTTGTAAATAACCATTTTTACAGCATTTCCCGACCCAAATATTTTATTTGATTTATGGTTAATGACCATTTCATTTTTGGAAGAATCAATCACTTGATTAAATTGTAAATCTCTTTTACTAAAAAAAAATGAATTCTTAACCTCATAAATTACATACGCATCATCCTTTATAACCTTTATGTGTTTGTTTATATTATTAACTCCCAAGCATTCCCTGACGGTATCTAATCTGTTTAACATATTATTTTCAAATGAGTTTAAAAAGAATTCGTAGCCTTTTTTAGTTGTGTCAGAGGATTGTGGAAATGAAATTGCAAAATCCAGTTGATTTCCAACACCGCCTCCATGCGATGACCAACTCCCAACTCCATATTTGGAATATTTTCCGTCAATTGTATTAATGTTTATTTCTTTGCCTTCAACAACGGTCTCTCTTTTTCTTCCAATCCCCTTACTGTTTTCGGAGAGGGTTGAGGAAATCAGCCATCTTGGATATTGCAAGTCTTTGTCTTCCCAAACAAGTCTTACCTGTAAAGGTTTTATTCCTTCTGGCATCCCTGCTTTTTTGGCTATTTCTAACGCTTTATCCTTGCCAATAAGGAGGGTACAGCCAAAACCATTTATGCAATTAAGAATTTTTTCTTTATCCACAACCGACATTGAAGAATCAATATGGTTTGAATTATCAAAATAAATCAAGAATGTATTACGTCCGCTTGTGTCTCTGCTTGTCGCCGTTTCATAAGCAAGAATGTAAGACCCTTTACAAGTATAGAGTATCGGATTTTTCAGGTTTGTTTTTATAAAATCAGCACCGAGTTTGCTGGTTACATAGTTGTTTGCACTGGTTATCTTCGCAGAATCCAATTTATCATATAAAGTAATTTGGCTGAAAGTATTAAATCCAACCAAAAAGAAGAATAGATAATAGAGAAGTTTCATATTCAAATTTACCCATTTCCATATTCCCAATGCTGATG
>JABDFG010000079.1 GCA_013286655.1 Bacteroidota bacterium | reverse complement strand
ATCTTGTATATTCGCTTTACTAAAATAGTTATGGAGTATCTCTCGACCTCAGCACTTGCAAATGAATTAGATCTTAAATCCGGCGACTTATTTGCAAAAATGAAAACCCTTGGCTGGATAAACAGGGAAAATGATAAGTGGGTTTTGACGGATTCTGGAAAGCAAAAGGGTGGGCAGGTGCGAGTCAACTCCAGGTACGGTGAATACATTGTTTGGCCGGAAACTATTTTCTTTAACAAATGGAGAAAGGAATGAAAGACCGGAATTTCTGAATTCGACGGCAGTTGGAGATCATTTTCATATTGCCATTCAGCGAATGAATTTGATTTTTTCGGAGCTGGGTTGGATTGAGAAGGGTAGTTCCGGTTGGACGGTTACTAAACTTGGAAAGGCTGTTGGCGGCAGACAATTTGAAGATGAGATAAAGGGGAATGTCTATGTAAAATGGCCGCAAGGTATTTTGCAGAATAAAAGTTTAATCGAAGTTTTCAGCGAAGCTCCGATTGCTTCGACGCCATCAATTTCTGTTCGGTCTTCCCGGAATTTTCGTGACAATTACCCTGCAAGTTTTAGAACATTGGACGGTCATAGGGTTCGTTCGAAGGCTGAAATGATTATTGATAATATTCTGTATCAATACGGTCTTGTCCATGCTTATGAAAGAAAACTTCCCATAGACGAAAATGTGGTATCAGACTTTTATATTCCGGCAGGAAAGGTTTACATAGAATACTGGGGCCTGGAAAACGACAGACGTATTCTTAAAGGAAATGTTTCTGAAAAAATAAGCGAGGTGGCGGATTCTGTATCTGCAAAATTTATTATCATGGGGTTGAACTCATCTCCAATAGGTATGAAAAAAGCAACTGGACAAAATACGCTTAAGGTTATCCGGGAAGCCAAGTGTCCCGTTATTACTGTAAAAGAGAACATGGAACAGGATGAATGCAAAAACATTGTACTACCACTGGACCTGACGAAAGAGTCAAGAGAAAAGGTTGGTCCAGCAATCGAATATGCCAAATATTACAAAGCGCCAATCCGAATCATCTCTGTTTTTTCCGGGAATGAGCTACAACTGGAAAACAGGCTTCTCGCCTACACGCATCAAGCGAAAAAATTTATTAAAGAAAATGGCGTTGCCTGTTCCAACAAAACAGTGGAAGGAGATGACAGAGCGCAGATAGTGATTGATTATACTAATAAAATAAAGGCAGATTTAATAATTATTACAACTCAATTTGCATCTACACTGAAAGAATTTCTTAAAGGCACTGTGTCTCAACAAATTGTTAAGTTATCCAATGTGCCGGTTATGAGTTTACCTCCCATACAAAGAAAAGACACCACGTCTTATTCCCTACCCTTTTAAACCCCAACTGAACTCAATTCATTTTATATTCTCTATTATAAACTGATCATATCTTTCATCGAAGTCTTCCGTATACTCATTTTCATATTCCTCATGATGAGTAACCACAAGATCATCTCTTTCGTAATCTTCATCATAACTATATTCGTTTTCGGTAATATCATAGTTGACATCCAAATCATCAGAAGAACCCGGATACCAACCACGGCTATTCTCGGTTTCTATATAGCGGTCACTACTCTTTGTTTTCATAGTATACATAAATAGACAAAATTTAGTTTTACTAATAAAACGCAAAACATGTGCCAAAATTATCTGATGAACAATTTTTTTAAAATAGTCAAAATTGAAAATTACTTACGGCTGCATTCATAGACTATGAAACACAGTCCAACCAATTGTAATCTTCAGAGAGTACATTACGGGGTTCAAATTCAGAAAACTCAGCGCAGATCATTTATATGAAAACAATTCCCACTATGGGGAATTAAATCAATAGAATTAACAACTGCATTTCAAGCAACGAGCAAAACTTTCCTTAAAACAGGATTTTTATGTATTGGCACATTTTTAGACAAAACAGAAACAAATTAAATCAGTACAAACCAAAAACCAAAATTATGTTAAGATGGACCGCTATTTTTCTCGTCATTGCAATTGTGGCAGCAATATTTGGCTTTACGGGTATTGCAGCCGGAGCAGCGTCAATAGCCAAAACTATTTTCTTTGTTTTCCTTGTGCTGGTTCTCCTTAGCGCAATTTTAGGAGCAACCTTTTTCAAAGAAAAGTAAACTATTTCAGCTAATGCAGAAACAAGTCGCTTAAACAACTTTTCTTGCTAGTCTACCTTGTTTTTTCTACAGTTTACAGACAATTCGAATATGTTTATCGAAAAAACTATTCTTCAATTGTCAAAAAATATGTACACTTGTAGATAAAACCGGCTCTCTAATGAACAATAGCGAAATAGAGGTACTCCTTGTCGAAGACAATAAAGGGGATGCTACCCTTACGATCATGGCGCTCAAGGAACACAATCTGGCGAATAAATTAATTCATCTCCAGGATGGCGCAGAAGCCATTAATTATATATTCTGCACAGGTGAATACAAGGACAGGATAATTGAAAACCATCCAAAAATAATACTACTGGATTTAAAAATGCCCAAAGTAGGCGGAATAGAAGTACTCCAGAAAATAAAATCAGACGAACGAACCAAAACTATCCCGGTTATTATTTTAACCTCTTCTGCGGAAGATCCGGATGTAAAACGATGTTATGAACTGGGAGCCAATAGTTACCTGGTAAAACCAGTCTCTTTTGATGATTTCAAGAAAGTCGTTACCAGCTTAGGAATGTATTGGATGATTTTAAATACTCCATGCTGTTAATCAATATGGCTCCTTCTTTGTTTGTTCGTCGCGCGCTTCCAATCCTAATTTCGATCCTGATGCCAGGATGGATATTCTCCCAGGTATCTGACAGCCTCCTTTCTATCCAAAAATTAAAAAATCTGAGCCTGGATGAACTCATGAATATTGAGGTAATTTCTGTTTCCAGGCAAAGTGAAAAATTAGCAGAAGTAGCCTCCGCTATTCAGGTAATAACAAACGAAGACATTCAACGTTCGGGAGCAACAAGGTTGCCGGAAGCTTTGCAACTTGTACCTAACCTTCAGGTTGCCCAGGCGGGTTCTGCTTCTTGGGCAATTACAGCTCGTGGATTCAACGGAGCCCCCATATCATCTCTTACACTTGCCAACAAATTACTTGTCAATGTAGATGGGAGATCCATTTACAACCCCCTTTTTGGCGGAGTACAATGGGGAGTTCAGAATGTGTTGCTGGAAGACATTAACCG
This sequence comes from Bacteroidota bacterium, assembly GCA_013286655.1. Taxonomy (GTDB): domain Bacteria; phylum Bacteroidota; class Bacteroidia; order JABDFU01; family JABDFU01; genus JABDFU01. The sequence goes on along the minus strand of JABDFG010000079.1, from coordinate 5,669 downwards.
TATAGAAGTTGTCAGCGGACCCGGGGGAACATTATGGGGTGCTAATGCAGTAAACGGTATCATAAATATTATCTCCAAATCTTCGAAAGAAACACAAGGGCTCTATGTGTCAGGAGCAGCTGGATCATTTTTACAGGATTTTGGAGGCCTGCGTTATGGAGGTCACGTGGATTCAAACATTTTTTACCGCGTATACCTGCAACGATATGATCAGAATAGTACAGACCTGGCGAATGGATTGTCTAACAAAGATGCCTGGAATATGACACAAGGCGGCTTTCGCTCAGATTATTATCAGTCCAAACGTAATACGCTAACGTTAGAAGGGGATTTCTCTGAAGGTTATTATGGCACAGCCGATCCGACAAAGATAAACAGCCAGGATATATTAGCGCGCTTCGCACAGGTCTATTCTGAGAAATCTAATTTAAGTATACAAGTCTATTTTGATCACGATTACAGAAATTCTCCTTCCCAACTTTTTAATCAGGACCTGAAGACCTTTGATCTCGATTTTCAACATAGTTTTTCCTTAGGGAATAAGCAAAGTATTGTTTGGGGAGGAGGTTATCGCCTCATGAACGATTATGAAGGAAATAGCGCTTACCTCTCTTTTATACCCGCCAGCCGCGAAATACCTATTTACAGCGCTTTTGTTCAGGACGGAATTGAATTGCTGCCAAAACTTTTAAAACTTACCGTTGGCACTAAACTTTTGGATGATTTCTATACCGGATTTGATCTTCAGCCAAGCGCACGTCTGGCCTGGACAAAGGATGAACACCAGACAATTTGGGCCGCTGTATCACAAGCCGTCCGTACACCCAGCCGTTGGGACGAAGATGCACTTATTCCGGGCATCGTAGTCCCTACACAGAGTGCAAAACTGGAAAAAGTCATTGCTTACGAACTGGGTTACCGGCTAACACCGACGCCCAAACTGCTGGTCTCCTTTGCTACATTTTACAATCATTACGATAACTTATTCAGCCTTGATTACAACCTGAACACAAATCCGAAAACCTACTTTGCCAATGACCTTCTCGCGGAGACTTGGGGGTTTGAATTTTCAGGTAATTATCAGGTGATGGAAAAATGGCGCTTACGGGGAGGTTATACTTACTTGAGTGAGAATTTCTGGTATGCCAATGCGAATGTTGTGCCCGGAACAGAACTGCTGGAAAGCAATGATCCAAAAAATCAAATCACGCTCCAATCCATTCTGGACTTGCCACGCAATTTTCAGTTCGATGTGGTTGGAAGATATGTGGATGTGCTTGAAACAAAGGCAGTAACCATTCTGGCTCCTGCGTATGCCACCTTTGATGTAAGACTAGCACACCAATTTAAACAGGTCGAAGTTGCCCTTGTTGGAAAGAATCTTGCTCAAAGTACACATACAGAATTCGGAGCGGCCGAAATCCCGCGCAGCATTTTTGCAAAAATAACATGCAGGTTCTGAAGACAAAATTTCATACCGGCCTTTTGCTCTTCCTCCTGCTTTGCAGTTGGTCTATGCCTGCACAAACACCGCCTAATCGCGAGTACCAGGTAAAGGCTGCATTTCTTTTCAATTTCGCCCAGTTTGTCGAATGGCCTCCGGCTGCTTTACCAGAACTCAGCACTCCATTAGTGATCGGTATTTTAGGAGAAGATCCCTTTGGTTCTTACCTGGAAGCAATCATTTCAGGAGAAAAAATAAATGGCCACCCTTTGAAGGTTGAACACTATCGAAGTCTGGAAGAAGTTAAGACGTGCCAGATCCTGTTCCTGAATATCACAGAACCAAAAAAACTTGGACAGGTCATCGCAAGCCTGAAGGGGCGTACCATTTTAACGGTAGGTGACGCTCCTGATTTTATTCAGGAAGGTGGGATGATCCGGTTTTTTATCGGAAATAACAAAATACAGTTTCAGATCAACCAGGAAGAAGCCAAGAGCCAGAGACTGATAATCAGCTCTAAACTGCTTCGTTTAGCTAAAACAGAAGGACCAGGTAAAAAATAAGAATACGATGTTCAGGGACGTTCCAATTCGAAAAAAAGTAATGAGCATTATTCTGCTGGTCAGTGGAACGATGCTGTTACTAACCTGCGGAGCATTTGTTATCTATGAGTATCAGACATCCCGCCAGATCGTGAAGCGAAACCTTTCCATAATCGGAGAAATAATTTCCGCTAATAGTACTGCTGCTCTTGCATTTGAGAATCACAAAGACGCAAATGAAATGTTGGCTACTGTCAGGGCAGAACCATATATTATTGCTGCTGGTATTTATGACATGAAGGGAAATCTCTTTTCACAATATCCTTTAACGCTTCCAGCCAATACCTTTCCTGTAAGACCAGGGATAAAAGGATATAATTTTACTCCTTCCAGCCTGGAAGGATTCGAGCCTATTTTTCAAGGTAACAAACAATTGGGTACTTTGTACCTTAAGTCTGATCTTGGCGCCATTTATGAAAGGTTTCGGTTGTACGGAGCAATCGTTATCCTGATCATGGTCATTTCGTTTCTATTGGCTTACCTCCTTTCCAGAATATTACAAAAAGGAATTTCCGCACCTATTCTTTCTCTGGCAGAAACCGCAAAAATAGTTTCTGACCGCAAAGATTATTCTGTTCGTGCCTCTCCTCAGGGTAAAGATGAATTGGGAGCACTCACAGATGCGTTTAACCAGATGCTTACCCAGATACAGGTGCAAAACTTTGAATTAAGTGAATTCAATCAAAAACTGGAGCAAAAAGTTTCGGAACGCACGCTTGAACTGGAAGTTGCCAATAAGGAACTGGAATCCTTTTCTTATTCTGTTTCTCATGACCTGCGTGCCCCTTTACGTTCCATTAATGGCTTTTCCAAGATTCTGAATGAAAAATACTATAATATACTGAATGAAGACGGCAGAGAATTATTGAAAATTATTATCGGTAATGCGATAAAAATGGGTCGGCTTATCGATGATTTGCTTGCATTTGCACAATTGGGAAGAAGGACATTGGCAAAAATGAAAGTCGATATGAAAGCGATGGTGTTAAATGTCTGGGAAGATCTTTCCAGGGCAGAAAGCGATCGTAAAATTGAATTCATATTAAAAGACCTGCCAGACACTTATGCCGATGCCGGAACCATTAAACAAGTATGGATTAACCTGATCTCCAACGCGTTGAAATACACCAAACATACAGAAAAAACGGTTATCGAAATTTCCTCGGAAGAAAAAGATGGGACGGTCATTTACTGTGTCAAAGATAACGGAACCGGATTTGACATGCAATACTATCACAAGCTTTTTGGGGTATTCCAACGTCTGCATTCGCAGGAAGAATTTGAAGGCACTGGCGTCGGTTTAGCTATTGTCCAAAGAATTATTGAAAAGCATGGAGGAAAAGTATGGGCAACTGCAAAGCTGAACGAAGGAGCCTCTTTTTATTTTTCCCTTGGATCCTGAACTATGGGGTAAATTGCCATAGATTTATCCTGTTTTATTTCCAGACTTTACTTACTTTTTATACTCGCTAGTTCCACCTTCATACTTCTCAGCATGCCCATAATGCTATTCATATTCAAGTCCTCAGGTTTATTGTCTGATAAATTCAGACAACAGGTGAATTCCCAGACTTCCAGCACATCATGTAAATGAACGGAGTATGGCTGGTAGGTAGGATTATCGGAATGAAGGAGAAGCGTCCCATCCTTTTTAACATTGTTGAACACACGCTTATAAACAATACCATCCTGTTTGGTCAGAAGTACATATGTTCGGTCGTTCTTAATATCTTTCAATGATTCAACGTATTTACCCACTACATACGAACCGTCCTTTAACGGAGGCATTGAATCTCCTTTTATAGAAAAAGCACGATGCTTACCAACCGGGATAAACGGCAAATTCATTTTGGGCAGACTCTCGAAATACTCCGGGTCGGCGTAACCGTTCAGATAGCCAGCTGCCGCCTTGGCAGGAACTACTTCTATCAGGTCGTTATCTTCCCTATCTAAATAGATGGGAAAAAGAGTACGGTTATTCTCAATATCCATTAAGGTATTGAGTTTAGTTTTTGTGAGGTCAACTTTGACCATAGCGTCAATAGCCACATGAAAATAGCCAGAGAGTTTAATAAGCATTTCGATGTTAGGTTCGCTTCGTCCTTCTTCATATGATCCTAACCTTGACCGCGTTATTTTCAATCCATCTGCAAGTTGTTCCTGAGAAAGGCTCTCTAAGGCTCTCAGGTGTCTGATATTTTTAGCTATTTTCGACATTACTACAAATTATAGCGCTAAATTACTATAAATTTTAGCTATTTCAAAATTAGTGAAAACAAAAAGCCTTTCTTCCGGCAGAATTCTTCCCTACCTTTATTACGATGAGAAAGTACCTGAAGTGTCTGACTTATTTCTGCTTCCTTTTCCTTGCCTGCAGGGATAAAAATGCTTCTAAATCTCCCAAATTTATGGAAAGTGGTGACAAACCGGCTTTTTCAAAAGACAGCAGTCCGTTTTCTGAAAATGTGCCTTGTGGAAACCAGGATAGCATAGATGCAGAATATGCTCGTTCACAACTCGTGGAAAAATTTTTTATTATCATAGCATCAACAAAATCCTTAGAAGAAGCGTACGATATAGCAAGAAAAGCTGAACACAAAACCGGTTTCAAATTCCAAGATTCCAGAGTTGAAGTGGATACGGTAAATGGAGGGTTGACCTTTCCACCGGACACATGCAAGACTAGCGGATTTGATTATCCTTGTTATGTCCCACGTGGAAGATATGATGACGGAATCTATTTTAGTATAGAATCCTCGAATAATTACGATGGTTTTACAAAAGATTTTTATATCATAATCGCAGGAAGCGGTTCCAATGAAAATGATGAACTTAAAACAACCTTAACCAAAATAAAGCGTTATTACCCGGATTGTTACATTAAGAAATCAAAAATATACATGGGTTGTATTCACTGAGCTATTCACAGTCGGAGCAGATATGAAATAATAGCCGTTCTTAAACGGCTATTATTCGGGTTTTATTGCATTTTCCATTCCGAGACAATTAATTAATTTTAACTAAACAAAAATACACAATATGGGTAACTTAATATCAACTATACTAAAAGAAAAATGTCCGTTTTGTGAAAAAGGAAATGTTTTTAAAAAAGTTAGTTTCTTGCACCTTCCTGAAATGAACGAGCAGTGCCCCGTTTGTAAAAGAGACTTCACGGGTGAACCTGGTTATTACTTTGGGGCCATGTACGTGAGCTATGGAATCGCGGTCATAACTGCTATTTCCGCGTTTTTAATTTGCCGGTTTATTTTTGGAATTAAATCTGTCAACATTACTATTGCCAGTTGCATAATATCCATTATTCTCATCTCTTTCAAAAATTTCAGATGGTCAAGAATAATCTGGTTGAAAATATTTCCCCCGGGAGCAAATACGAATTTTTCAAATAAACAGCTGAAGTAGAATTCATATCCCGTATATTTCATATAGCGACTGGCTGTAAAAACAACTTGCTATCGTCTTTAAATTTTCGGATAATCATCGAAAATTAATAAGTTCGTTCAGTTCTGTTGTATATGAACTTAATAAACTTTACATTCGTAATAGTTATTAAACTGATTATTTATGAAGCCTTCTTCTCTCTTAACCGAAAAACAAAAAGAGTT
>JABDFG010000078.1 GCA_013286655.1 Bacteroidota bacterium | reverse complement strand
AAAGACATCAGTTATTTTCCTACCAAGAATATGAGTATTCCGGTTGATTCGGCCCTTGTTGTGAAGAATGGAACGGTTATGCCTCAAATGACGAACCGGATAGTGAAGGCTATCGATTGGAAGCTGGATAAGAGTTATGTGTTGAAGAATGACCTGATGGTGCTGGATCTTTTAGCAACCAATAAATGGGAACGTCCTATTTATTTTGCGGTTACTACCGGTCCGGAAAGTTACCTGAACCTGCAGGATTATTTTCAACTGGAAGGCCTGGCTTACCGACTGGTTCCTGTTAAGTCGGACCCCCAGGAGCAGCAAATGAGCGGCACGCGTGTGGCTACGGATATTATGTATAACAATATGATGAAGTTCAGCTGGGGCGGTATGGAGAAAAAAGGAGTTTACCTGGATGAAAACATTACGCGTATGTGCACGAACCTGAGGATACAAATGGGTACGTTGGCTACTGCGCTTACCAATGAAGGTAAAAAGGATAAGGCGATGAAGATCGCTGATAGATGCCTGGAGGTAATGCCCGAAGAGAATGTGCCGTATGATGCAACCATCTATTCATTGGTGGTTACCTATTACCAACTGGGAGCAAATGAAAAAGCCAATAAACTTGCCAAGCGTCTGTTTGATATTTTTGAAGCGGACTTGAATTTTTATATTGGCCTGGGAAGCAGAGCTGTTTCTTATAGCAGGGAGATGCGGCAGGCTCAGGAAATCATGAATCGCTTAACGTATATGGCTAAGTCGAACAAGCAGGATGTGGTAGCCAAGGATTTTGAAGCCCGCTTTAATGTGTTTGCCCGTATGATGGGCAATCAGCAACAACAGCCTCAGTTTCAGCAACCTCAGGAGCAGGAATAGTTTATTTAGTTTGAAAGTTGATCAGTTTAAAGTTTAAAAGTTGAATGCTCCTGACCTCCAAACTTTGAAACTAGGTAACTTTAAACTTTCAAACTAATAATTAAGATGAGATTTGTAAGGCCTTTATATCCTCTGCGAAAGTTTTACACTGGCCTGACCTGGAGGGTTCCTACTGTTGAAAAAAAAATCTATCTGACTTTTGATGATGGTCCAGTCCCCGAGATTACTCCCTGGGTCCTGGATCTTTTAAAAAAGTTTGATGCAAAGGGAACTTTTTTTTGTGTGGGAGAAAATATTGAGAAACATCCTGAGCTTTACCGGCAAGTTATACAGGGAGGGCATGCTGTTGGTAATCACACTTACAATCACCTGAATGGCTGGAGGACAGATAATAAGCTGTACCTGGAAAATATACTAAAGTGTTCTGAGGTAATGAATTCAACATCCCCTCCCCAAATGGAGGGTCTGCTTTTTCGGCCTCCTTATGGCAAGATCCGGAAATCTCAGATTAAGACCTTACTGCGCTTTGATTCGCATTTCCCGATTCCTAAATCCTCCATCATCCTATGGGATGTCTTGAGTTATGATTTTGACCGTACGATCTCCCGGGAGAAGTGTTTGAAAAATGTTTTACAGTACTCCAGGGAAGGGTCGGTTGTTGTGTTTCATGATAGTATTAAAGCGCAAAGGAACCTGGAGTATGTTTTGCCAAAGACTTTGGAGGTATTAGGTGAACAGGGATTTAGGTTCTGCAATTTAATACCCGATATGCTATAAAGAGCCCCGATAAAAAAAACGGGGCTCTTGCAAACTTTTATTTTGTCTGTTTGTTATTTACTACTTGTTGCTTCCGCATTTTCAGTTCTGCTGTATATCCGATTTTTTAGCAGGATAAGTTCTTTTTCGTTATTCGCCTGTGCATTTTGCAAATTATTGATCTCGCTTGATTGATTGTTCATCCGCTCACTCCGGCTAAATTACCTATTGCAGTGTTATTATTACCTGTTATATTATCAGCTAAAGCTTCGTACCCCATTGCGACGTTTCCTGTTCCAGTTGTGTTGGAATAAAGTGAGCTGTCGCCAACCGCTGTATTATGACTGCCTTTATTTCTAATAGCGTGCCAACTGGTTTTGATAAGAAAAACAGTTGGAATCAGATTTAAAAAATTGTTAAAAGAGGAATTAAGTACTCAAAATGTGTAAGGATTGCACACCAATGGAGTGAGACTTCTTAAATTTAGCTTACTTTTGGCGCCTGGAGATGAACTATTTCAGAAAATACAGAACCGTACTTTTTTTTCTGGTGCTGTGCCTTCCTCTTTTTTCCCAGGATGATGCAAGGGGTCTTTATTTTAAAGGGAAAACGGATTCTATTGAGAAGTGGAGTTTTCATTTCCAGCTCACGACGATTGTGCAAGGGCATCCGGCTTTTAATGCTAAATACTCCGGGGCTAATAGCTTGCACGATACGGCGGAATCTGCTCTTTCTTTGACTACTACTTTTTACCTGGGCAGAAAACTATGGAAGGGGGCGGCGCTTTATTGTGATCCGGAAGTGGCCGGGGGTAAGGGAATGAGTTATGCTCTGGGACTTGCCGGAGCTGCAAACGGAGAGACTTACCGCATTGGGGACCCGGAACCTACTGCATATATCGGCAGGGCTTATTTTCAACAGGTTATCGCGCTTAAGAATTCGAAATGTACGTTGCAGGATGGAGAAAAAAACCAGCTCGGAGATTTAGTTCCTTGTTCGAGAATTGTGATTACTGCAGGGAAGTTTAGTCTGGCTGACTTTTTTGATGAAAATAATTACAGTCATGATCCCAGGACCCAGTTTATGAATTGGTCTGCAATGGAAAATGGTGCCTGGGATTATCCGGCAAATACCCGGGGCTATACTTCCGGTTTTGTTGTGGAACTGATTAATCCGGACTGGGCGGTGAGGGTTTCCAGTGTTCTGGAGCCTAAACAGGCAAATGCAGAGGTGATGGACCTGGATATTGCGAAGGCGCATGGGGAAACAATGGAGCTGGAGAAGTCCCTGAATTTTAAAGGGCATCCAGGGACACTACGTTTGTTAGGGTTCCATGATATTTCGCGAGCGATTAATTACCGGGCGGCGATTAATGCTATGGCGCATGGGGATAGTTCTTCTATCGGAATTATTACCGGGCGTACCCTGGGTACGGCTTTCAATGGGCTCAAGTATGGTTTTGGACTGAGTTTTGATCAGGAGTTAAGCAGGGATATGGGAATTTTTTCCAGGGTGGGCTGGAACGACGGACAAACGTCGACCTGGGCTTTTACGGAGATTGATCAAACGGCTACTCTTGGGCTGAGTATTAAGGCCACTCAACTAAAAAGACCTTTTGATACTTTTGGTTTGGCTGGTATTGTAAACGGGATTTCAAAAGATCACCGGGATTACCTGAATGCCGGTGGCTATGGGTTTATTATCGGGGATGGAAAGTTAACGAATTACAGACCTGAACAGATTCTGGAAACCTATTACAGTGCGAGGATTGCCAGGGCACTTTGGCTGACCCTGGATTATCAGTTTGTGATGAATCCCGCTTATAATGAGGACCGGGGTCCTGTGAATATTTTCAGTGCACGTGTGCATGTGGAATTTTAATGATTCGATTTAAAAATGGGTATATGAAATAGCCATAAGCCAAGGCATATCAACTGACATGAATAAGAGGAAAATAGATGCTCATGAAATTTAAAGCAATTGTGACCGGTGCGACCGGAATGGTAGGTGAAGGGGTTCTGATGGAATGCTTGCTCCATCCGGATGTAGAACAGGTATTGGTGATCAACCGGAAGCCTTGCGGGGTCTCGCATCCTAAATTGAAGGAAGTTATACACCACAATTTTTTTGATCTGTCTGAGATCGAAGAACAGGTCAAGGGATATAATGCCTGTTTTTTCTGCCTTGGTGTTTCTTCTGTTGGGATGAAGGAAAAGGAATATAATCACCTCACTTATGAACTGACCTTGCATGTTGCTGAAATGTTTTCCAGGTTGAACAGTGCTATGACCTTTTGTTATGTTTCGGGCTCGGCAACGGACAGTACTGAAAAGGGGAATGTGATGTGGGCCAGGGTGAAGGGGAAGACCGAAAATCACCTGATGCGCCTGCCTTTTAAAAAGGCGTATATGTTCCGGCCTGGGTTTATGAAGCCAACAGAGGGACAAAAAAATGCGCTGAAGATGTACAAGGCATTGGGCTGGCTATACCCTATACTCAGGAGCTTTTTCCCCGGTTTCGTTTGCACCTTGAAAGAGGTGGGGATTGCAATGATTAAAACGGTAACGGTTGGATATGAAAAGCAGGTTTTGGAAGTAAAGGATATTGTTGAGTTGTCCAGGCTATAAGTATGATCAGCAGGTGGACTGATTAAAAGATTTACTCCTAAAACAAAGAATTACTCCGCTGATATGGCTATGTAGAAATTTTTATCTATTTGAAAGTCGTTCTCGTTTTTAATGGCGCTTTTTATTTGTTGAATGGCCTCTGTTGGGTAAATGAAACGGTAGTTGTTTTTTTCAAGTGTAACTTTCAGGGGCATGTCAAAACCTTTGACGCAGTTTGTCCAATGATAGGATAATATTCCTTTTTCGAGTTTGTATTCCAGCACTGGAATTTTTGTTGTGCGCAGGTATTGGTCGAATATTTTTGAAAAGTCCATTTTTGCTTCCTGGCTGATATAATCTTCGATTTGTTTGCTGCTGACGGTCTGATGGTAAAATTCTTTAGTTAAGCCTCTCAGGATCATTCTGAATTTTTCATCGTCATTGATGATCTGACGTAAGGTATGGATCATATTTCCTCCTTTGTCGTACATGTCTTCGCTGCCTTCCTGGTTTACTCCGTAAGGACCTATGACGGGAATGTCATTTTTGATCAGGCTTCGTGTACCTATGCAATAGGCGTTACCCGCTTCTTTTCCGTAATAATATTCTGTGAATAAAGTTTCGGAATAGTTGGCAAAACTTTCGTGGATCCACATATCGGCTATGTCTTTTGCCGTGATGTTGTTGCCAAACCATTCGTGAGCGCTTTCGTGTACAATGATAAAATCCCATTTCATCCCCCAGCCGGTGCCTGAAAGGTCTGAGCCTTTGTATCCGTTCTGATAATCGTTCCCATAGGCAATAGCGCTTTGATGCTCCATGCCCAAAAATGGAGCATCCACCAGTTTATACCCGTCTTCGTAAAAGGGGTAGGGCCCAAACCAATATTCAAAAGCTTTCATCATGCGGCCTGCATCTTTGAACTGTACTCTGGCTTTTTCTAAATTTTCGGGAAGAACCCAGTAATCCATATCGAGATCACCTTTTTCTCCCGGATATTTTTCCGCAAAGTGGATGTATTTCCCAATGTACGACGTGAGGTCGTAATTGTTAATCGGAGAACTGACTGCCCAGTCGTAGGTGACCGTTCCATCTTTGTTGTGTGTTTTTCCCTTCAGACGTCCATTGCTCACGGCCACCAGGGTGTCGGGACAGGTGAGGTGTAATTCCGCGCTATCGGGTTCATCGCTTTGATGGTCTTTGCAAGGGTACCATACACTGGCACCTTTCCCCTGACAGGCAATGCTGATCCAGGGATTGGCATTTTTATCTTTTGTCCAGATCAGGCCTCCATCCCAGGGCGGATGTCTGGCTATTTGTGGTTTTCCATGATAGTAAATGGTCAGTGTATTTATAGTGCCGATTGCCTTTCCGGTTAAACTATGTAAGAAGTAAGCGTTTCCATCCTTGACAATCTCCGTACCGGGGCAGCTGTCGATTACCAATGGCTCCTGCAGGTCAATCTGCATCACATCGTTTTTCTTCAGAACTTTATAAGAGATCTTGTTGTACCCATTTAGTGTCTGATCTGTGTAATTAAATCTAACGGAGAGATCATACTTCAGAGCGTCCCAGTCTGCTCGTCCTGTTCCTATGCTGCCCCGGAGTGTATCGGCAGGTGTGAATACCTGAGCTTTGCTTAGGCCCGTTAAAAATAAGAAACAGGTGACGAACCGGAAGGTCAGACGAAAAGAGCTCATAACTTTATTCCGATCACCAGCAGATCATCTACCTGTTCAAAGCCTTTCATCCAGTCGTTGATATTGTCTTTTATCAGGTTGTGTTGTCTGGTGATGGATTCGTCTTTTATGGATAGAACGAATTTTTTGAAATTGGCAGTCATGTATTTTTTTCCTTTCGCTCCTCCGAACTGATCGGGATAACCGTCACTGGTCATATAAATGCTGTCTCCTTTTGACAATTGGACTTCATGACTCTGGTATTGGAAATCGGAGGGGGTGTTACTGGCTATACTGGCTTTGGTTGGTTTGATTTCTTCCAGTTCGGTTGAGCCGCCGCGAATGATCCACAAGGGTCTGTTCGCACCGGTGAACCAGATCTTTTTTGTTTGTGTATTCACGCGCACTAAGGCCATTTCCATCCCGTCTTTGGTTACATTTTCTTCTTCGCTTTGTTTCAAGGCGAGCTTGATTGCATTGTTGGCATAATGCAATACTTCAGCAGGTGTTTTGGAAAGACCGGCAGCTTCATTGAGTTTATCTGAACAAATCATGCTCATAAATCCTCCGGGAACCCCGTGTCCGGTGCAGTCGGCGGCGGCGATCAAAAATTCGTGTTCGTTAATTTTATTGTACCAGTAAAAATCTCCGGAAACAATATCTTTGGGCTGAAAGAATACAAAGGTATCCGTCCATATTTTTTTTATGTCTTTTACCGAAGGAAGAATGGCATCCTGGATACGTTTGGCGTAATTGATGCTATCGGTGATCTCCTGGTTTTTGTGTTCGATCTCTTCCTTTTGATGGGCGATCGTTTTCGTACGGTCGGTAATAATTTTTTCCAGTTTTATGTTTTGTTCTACCAGTCTTCTGGAATTTAACTGAATGACCGTCCAGAATAATCCTGCCGTAAGCAGTGTGTATATCAGGTAGGCCCAGATAGTTCTGTACCAGGGGGGTAGTATTGTAAATGCGAGGGTGATCTCTTTTCCTTCTTGTCCCATTACGTTGCGGGATTTCAGGTGAAGTTTATAATTTCCTTCGTGCAGATTGTTATAGGTGATAACCGGGATTTTACTCCAGTTGCCATACTCTTCTTCTTTTCCTTCCAGATAGTATGCAAACTTGAGCTCATTGTTGTCGTAATAATCCGATGCGGAGGGAATGATCCGGATTTCATTTGAACGGAAGGGAATTTCAATAGTTGTATAATTAGTACTGACCGTGAGGTCATTATAAGTCGCGGCAGAGTCATTTTTAAATGTTAATTCTGAAATAAATGTGTTAAAGGGACTTTGTTTAGAGGAGACATTATTGTCATAACAGTAAAGCCCATTGTTAGTTGAAATGTATACGCGATTCGAATCCTGGAAAAAGTCTTTTGCATCCACTCCTTTAATCCGGCGAAGCATGATATGTCCATCTGTCGCACCCTTTTCAGTAATCGTAATTGATCTTAAAATGTCGGCTTGGATCTGGTTATCAACGGGTGGAGTAATGTAATGAAACCATAGCTCGTTATTTATCTGCCGGGGTTTGGTGATGGGTAGAGCCTGTATGGATAGAACGTTTAATTCATCCATTTTTTACCACTTTTGGAGTATCGGTGCTATTTTCGATTTTGCAAAAACCTCTTTCCGTACCGATTAAGAGTTTCCCCTGGTAACTAAAGATGTAATTATCATTCAGGGATGGTAAACCTTCCTTTACCGTGAGGTGTTCGGATTGTTTAGTTGCGTCTTTGTTGAGCAGATAGATTCCATTAATGTCAGTAGCAAATCCTATTAGTCCCTCCTTATTACTGGCGGCGAACCGGACTTCGCCCCAGTCGTCGATTGTTTTTAATTCAGATAATTTATCATTCTGATATTTTACAATGCTCAGACCTTTGTCTGTTCCCAGGTATAAAATAGTGGGGTTCCGGGGGTCCGGAAAAAAATGCAATAAACGGTAGGTTCATATAAAAGCCGGTTTTTGCCTTTTGTTATACTGTACAGGCCATTTGCGGTTCCCACTAATAAGTTTTTATTTCTCGCCAACAATGCAAATGACGGATCACTGATTCCTGTTTCTGTAAATTTATTAGTGACCTGGTTCAGAACCTGCAGTCCTTTGTCGGTTGCTATATACAATTGTCCATTCCATTTGACTGTGGATTCTATCACTCCTTTTATTCCGTCATTTTTTGTCCAGCGCGTTATAGGAGTGCTGAATTCAATGAAGGAGATTCCAAAATTCAGTGAAAGCCAGATGTTTTCGTTCTGGTCGATGGAAATGTTTTTTACTCCATTGTCCATCAGGCCATCTTTGTCCGTAACCGTTTTAAATGTTTTGAAATTTTTATCTGCTAATAGTATACCACCTTTCAAGCTACCGAGGGCATAGGTGTGCTCATTTACTTTTGCTCCACAATAAAGCTCGTTTATTGCCATCCATTCGTCAACCGGAGTTTTTATTTTAGAAAAAATGGATTTTCGCGGGTGTTCAGAATCATATAGTAATAAATACATTCCCTTGTTGCGCGCACCTACCCAGTACATTTTGTTTTTATAGGGTAGTATGAAATCTACCCGTTGATCCGCGAACATGTCGGAGTCGAACACTTTTTTTAGCTCACCATCTATAAATACTTTGAATCCCACCTGTTTTTCCCGGACAAAGAGGTGTTCACCAACTTTAAAAAAAAGGTGTGAAATCCTTCCGATTCAGGTGAAAATGATTTGATCTTGCCATCCTTGTACCAAAAGAGTTTTTCATTTGAGCCGAAGAAGACCTCATCATTGATGCAGCGGGTTGCCCAGACATATCCAAATTCCCGGTCTTTTAGAGGCAGCTCTTTCGAAAGGGACTGGTAAATGATCTGGCCGTTTTCGGAGGTACTCAGATAGCCAAACTCATTTTCGCCACCTACGAATATTTTATTCTTTTTGTTCTTATCCAGGGAAATACAACGTCCGTCGTTTCTGAGTTTTATGATTTTCCAGGATTTGCCGTCATTCAAAAGAATTCCGTTGTTGTTGGCAATAAACATCCTGCCGTATTCA
>JABDFG010000077.1:1545-9284 GCA_013286655.1 Bacteroidota bacterium | reverse complement strand
TCCATTTAAGGGAAATTCCGTTTGTATTCCGACTGTACAATGGTTCCACTATGCCTTTTGCAACACAATGACAATGAATCAAACACAAATCGAATACAATAATTTTGTTGTTCCTGAGAGCAGAAATATTCCAAGAAGTAGCACAAAAAATGACGGAAAAATTGACTTAAAAAAAAGCCACAAGCCTCTGCTGATTATTTCCGGAGAAAAAGACCATATTATCCCATCTTCATTAAACAGAAAAAATTTTGAAGCATATAAGGACAAAAACAGCAAAATTGATTTCAAAGAATTTGCCGGGAGGACTCACTACATCTGCGGACAACAGAATTGGGAAGAGGTTGCTAAATACATCAACGAATGGGTTATAACTGCACTTCAGTAAAATTAAGCTATGGCCATCATTATTACGTTATGTTCACTTTTGCTGCTGGCCTATATTTTTGACGTCAGTTCGGCGTTCACTAAAATACCCTCTGTTATTCTGCTGCTACTGCTGGGTTGGGCAGTACGGCAAGCCAGTGTTTTTTTTGAAATTCAGATTCCTAATCTTAATCCTCTTTTGCCTGTACTTGGCACAATAGGACTTATTCTTATTGTCCTTGAAGGAGCATTGGATCTTGAGTTGGATAAAACAAAAATTCCGATTATTAAGAAGTCATTTCTGGTGGCCCTGATTCCGATGCTTATGTTGGGTGTTATTTTAGCCATGTCTTTCCGGCACTTCGGACAAACATCTTTTAAAACTGGATTAATTAATGCAATTCCTTTTTGTGTGATTAGCAGCGCAATTGCAATACCAAGCGTGAGGAACCTTTCAGCTTTCGATAAGGAATTTACAATTTATGAAAGCAGCTTATCCGATGTCTTCGGTGTCTTATTCTTCAACTTTATCGCCATGAATAATTACCTAACTGCCGATGTATTTGGTCATTTTACATTACAGCTACTTGCCTTGATCCTTGTTTCTTTCGCGGCGGTGTTAGGACTTACATTTTTACTGAGCCGGATTACGCATCCTGTCATTTTCTCTCCTATTATTTTGCTTGTTATTCTCTTCTATGCAGTTTCAAAGGTATATGAGCTTCCTGGTCTTATTTTCATTATTATATTTGGCCTATTCCTTGGGAATCTCAATGAATTAAAGCGTTTCAAATGGTTTGAGAGACTACGACCCGAGAAGTTGGAAAAAGAGGTAATAAAATTTAAGGAGATAACCTTTGAAGCAACTTTCCTTATACGAGCATTATTTTTTCTCCTGTTTGGTTTTCTGATGGAGGCCAGGGAAATTCTTAACCTCTATTCTATGCCCTGGGCATTTGCAATTGTTGCAACAATCATCATTATCAGGTGGATAACGTTAAAAATATCAGGACTCCATATCTCCCCCCTTCTGTTTGTATCACCAAGAGGACTTATTACAATTTTGCTCTTCTTGACCATTCTGCCTGAACAATCCATTCCAATTGTAAACAAATCACTCATTATTCAGACAATTATTTTATCTGTCCTGGCAATGATGATTGGCCTGATGTTAAGTAAAAAGAAAGAAGCTGTCCCGATAATAGGGGATTTCATTTCCGAACCTTCAACCTGAAAGGGGAGGTGTGAATCTTCTTATTTTGTCTTTGCCCTATAAGAAAACGATTTAAAAAACAGAGAAGCATTGTCACATTAAAAAATACTTTCCAAATAAATATATGCAAAACACAAATAAAAAAAGAACGCTGTGGATTATTGTAGGCATTACGGTGCTGAATGCCATCGGAATGACTATCGTCCTTCCACTCTTTCCATTTCTTCTGGAAAAATATGTTCCTACTGCAAGCATAGCCGTCGCAATGAGCGCACTCGTTTCGGTGTTTGCGGTGTGCACATTTTTTGCTGCACCGGTCTTTGGAGCACTCAGTGACCGATATGGACGTAAACCAATTTTACTTATCAGCTTACTCGGTTCAGCTATCGGTTATATACTGCTTGGCTTTGGTGGAGCACTTTGGGTACTCTTTCTCGGAAGAATAATTGATGGACTTACTGCAGGAAATCAAAGTGCACTGTTTGCATATATAAGTGACAGTACAGAACCTAATGAAAGAGGCAAGTGGTTTGGATACCTGGGTGGTGCAATCGGACTTGGATTTATGATTGGCCCCACCATCGGTGGAGTACTTGGAGCTGCTTCTATCACCTTGCCCTTTTTTGTTACGGCGGGGATTACTATTGTATCCATGCTCTGTATCACGCAATTGCTACCAGAGTCGCTTCCCGTAGAAAAACGCACAAATCATCTTACTCTTAAGAGTTTTAATACGTTTTCTCATTTCAAAGAGATTTTTTCTTTGAAAGAAGCCAGTGCATTACTTATTATGGGTGCATTCTTTTACGTTGGACTCAATATCTGGCAATTCAATGCGAGTATATTTTTAAAAGATGTGTTTAGATGGGGGCCATCATTTATCGGGGGGATTTTTGTACTTGTCGGGGTCTGCGACATCCTTTCCCGGGTAATCATACTACCACAACTTCTTAAGAGATTGAGTGAACAGAATATCGGTATCATTGGCCTGTGCGGACTCGTTATAGGACTTGGGCTCATTTTCTCAAGTGCATATATTCCATCTACATTTCTTCTCATCGGAGCTGTTGCTTGCATCGTATTGGGTGAGGGATTATTCGATCCTTCCTATAATGCACGACTCTCTGTATCTGTTGATGAAAATAAACAAGGCTTACTGCAAGGAACGAATCAAAGTCTGCAGGCTGTATATCATGTAATTGTTCCTCTCGGAGCTGCCGCAATTTACACGCATAGTCATGGTGCTGTTTTTGGAATTGCTGCATTATTGATGATTTGCGGACTTGTTATGTTTATAAAATTAAAAACAACGAACCGAAAGATGTAAGGTTTTAGTTAGTTTAAACATTAGACAGAAGCCAAGGGGCATTTAGATTCATTTATTGAAATTAATTTTCAGCTTAAAATAGCAAAATCAGACATGTATCTAATACACAGCACTTTAGATTTCGCACAATTTTGTGCAGTTAAAGAATGAAATGATCAATAAAAATTATAAATTGGCAGTAACCGATTAAGTTCCGTCCCATGAAAATGAGAAAAATTTTACTCTTCTTGTTTGCAATAAACAACTTATCTGCACAAACCATTAACGCCGGTGAAACAGCTGTTCTATCTTCTGATGACAATGGCAATGCCAACCTTCTGCTTGCTCAGAACATAACACTTTCGCAGATTGCTACCATTCAAAATTTGAGCTTCTACGTGACTACTGCCGCGGGAAATTTACGTTTGGGTATTTACGATGCCAGCGGACCCGGCGGCGGGCCGGGAACAAAGCAGGCAGAGACAAATAGCTTTGTCCCTGTTGCGGGATGGAACACAGCCAATGTTATTACTCCCGTCTCTCTTTCCGCAGGAACCTACTGGATTGCCTATTTGCCGAGCGATAATAATCTTGCTTTTAAGAAAGCTGTTACTGCGGGTACCAGTGGGGTTTATTATAATTATGCATTCGGTGTCCTGCCTGCTACTTTTTCCACATCACCTTCCCCGACTACTTCGCACTGGTCATTTTATGCGACACTAAGCGCGAATGCCGATACAAGTAAACATCCTACAGTAATAACAGCCGCTTCCTGTTCCATGGCGGATATACAGGCTGCTATTAATACTTCCGTCAATGGCGATACAATTATAGTAAAGGGGGGCTCATGCACCTGGGCCAGCGGAACTGTTACCATTAGCTCTGCTCATCAGATTGTACTGGACGGAGGTTCAAACACGACCATTAACTTCAACGGCGCGTATTTCGACATAACAGCGGGCGCAATCACAAATACGGTCATAACCGGCTTTACCTTCACCGGATCGTATACCAACGGCGACAGTCCGATCTGGTTTAACACCTCCACCTCACCGTACAACCTGCCGTTCCGCTTTTGCCATAACACACTGAATGGAGGGAATCCATCAGCCCCTGGAACACTCGTCAGCGTTACAGGAAATGGACCGGGCGTGATCGACCACAATGCATTTTCCTGCTCGAACGGTGCCGATGAAATGATTCACGCAACCGGCAACGGTGCAAACGACAGCAGTGGCTGGACCGATGTGGTTATTCCCGGTGGCCCTGACATGATTTTCATTGAAGACAACACCTTCAATGAGTCGGGGGTTATTGCTTCGGCATTCCAGTCGTACTATGGTGCACGTACAGTTGCTCGTCACAATACATTCACTAACTCCCAGATCGACCAGCATGGCAGCGGAGGCATTGGGGCACGCTGGTGGGAGTTTTATGATAATGCCGCTACCGATGGAGGCAACTTCTGCATCAGGGCCGGATCGGGCCTTATCTTTTCCAATACCAATATTGGTGGTACACATATGATCCAGGAATACGGAAGTTATCCCGCTCTCTATCAGGTAGGCAGAGGGCAACACCAGGAGCTTTACCCGGCGTATGTTTGGAATAATGCCGGGATGGATGTCCTGTTGAACTCAACAAGCGGATGTGCCCTGGGTGAAGCAAACATGGTTGAATTTAACCGAGATGTTTACCAACCATCTGCCGGGCTTTACAGCTCTATTCCTGCCACTTGCGCGGTGAATCAGGCTTATTTTGCCACCGATCAGAATACGCTTTACAAGTGTATGTCCACCAACACCTGGACAAAATTCTACACGCCCTATTGTTATCCGCATCCATTAGTAAGTGGTAGTAATTGTAATATTGGTATTACTACCGGAAACAAAACAATAACTGATTTCCACGATTTCATTACTGTTTATCCCAATCCCGCACACGATAAAATATGTTTTGAGTCTTCGCCCGCGATCGGACAGGTAAATGCACTAATTTATGCTGTCGACGGAAAGCTGATGGTCCAAAAAAAATTAAATGTTGAAACGTTGAGCTCAATAGATGTATCTTCTTTTTCAACAGGAATCTATTTTGTACAATTGACAAATTCTACCGGAGAAATAATCATCACGAAAAAGGTAGCGGTTATAAATAATTAGACTAAAAAATCAAAGGGGCTAACCCACATATGGATAAAGCATGAAGGAGAGGGTGGGGACGAAATTTGTGTACTTTAAGTGTTTGCACTAAATTCAAAGATTGGTAACCCGTCAGAAAAAAGATAGTTTATATGAATACTCAGAAAAATGCAAAAGAAATACTATTAATTCTTAGTCTGACTTTACTATCTACCTTAATTTTTGCCCAGGCAGGGGACAGCCTGCTACCTTCTTCCAAGTTGAAAAAATTGAGCCTGGAAGAGCTTATGAACATTGAAGTCACATCCGTTTCAATGCAACCTGAGAAATTGACAGAAGTTGCATCCGCAATACAGGTTATTACACATGAAGATATACAACGTTCAAGTGTATTAACTCTCCCGGATGCTCTTCAATTAGCGCCTAACCTGCAAATAGCACAGGCAAATTCTCATAATTTTTTAATTACTGCCAGAGGATTCGGAGGTTTACCTTCAGCAAACGGTGATTTGTCTAATAAGCTATTGGTGATGATTGACGGAAGGTCTGTTTACTCGCCACTTTTTGGCGGAGTATTTTGGAATGTGCAAAATCTAATGTTGGAAGATTTAGATCGTATAGAGGTAGTGAGCGGTCCGGGGGGAACACTCTGGGGGGCAAATGCTGTGAATGGAGTGATTAATATAGAAAGTAAAAGTGCGAAGGAAACCCAAGGCATCTATGTGTCTCAGGAGACCGGTATGACTTCTGCTCTGCAGAATATAACTGAAATGCGCTACGGAGGTATGATTGGCGATAACCTTTATTATCGTATATATGGGCAATATTTTGACCAGCAGAGGTCAAGTCCCAGCGATTCAGTAAATCGAAATAACATGGCACAAGGCGGCTTTCGTATGGATTATTATCCATCCAAAGCCAATACACTTAATTTGCAAGGAGACATCTATTCTGGCATTCAAAACGACCTGAGTAACCTCACTCTTTCTACAGGCCAAAATCTAATGGGGCACTTGACTCATATTTTTTCTGAAAAGTCGAACCTGACCATTAAGCTATATGCTGATTTCACCACCTATCAGGTTGGCAATTCTTCCAAACCACAAATCTATGATGAAAGTACCTATGATATAGATATTAAATATCGTCTTCCTCTTGGACTGCGCCAAAGTATTCTTATGGGCGCAGGATATAGCTATATACAAGACATGACCAATATTCAGTCCTTAAATCCGGAAAGCCTTCCCATGCCGGTAGCAAGCGGATTCATACAGGATGAAATAACGTGTATTCCTGACTTATTGAAACTAACTATTGGCAGCAAACTCCTTCACAATGTATTCACAGGCTATGAGGTGCAACCAAGTGCACGCCTGGCTTTGACCCTCAGAAAAAGTCATACCATTTGGGCTTCAGTTTCCCGCGCTGTACGTACACCCAGCCGTTTTGATGTAGACGTTACTGAAGCCTCAGGACAAAGTTTATCGCCCAATGGATTTGTTTCGGAAAAGGTGAATGCTTATGAACTGGGTTATCGTATGAGACCAATAGAAAATCTATCCCTTTCTTTTGCTGCGTTTTTTAATCAATATACTGATCTTGAAAGTATTAATTCCGACACCAGTAAATTAACCCCGGTAATAATAGGAAACGGGTTAGATGCAGAATCCTGGGGATTTGAATTTACAGGCAATTATCAGGCAAATCCCTGGTGGCGACTACGCGGTGGTTATACCTTATTTGAAAAAAACGTATGGTCTACCAATTCTTCCGTTTTGCCGGTAATAAGCGTCAACGCCTTCGAAGGCCTTGCTCCTGAAAATCAATTCATAATTCAATCCATTATGGATTTGCCAAAAAATATGTCCTTTGATCTGACAGGGCGCTATGTTGGAGAACTCAATGCCACAGCACCCACTGTTTCAACTCCTGCTTACTTTACACTTGATGCTCGGTTGGCAAAGCATTTTAAACATTTAGAGCTTTCTATTATTGGACAAAATCTCTTAGCACCCGAGTATCTTGAAACCGGTATTTATCCAATTCCACGCAGTGTTTATGGAAGAATTACGTTTCGGTTTTAATAGGGGTGATTGTTATGCCAAATTTTAAAACCATAAGACAACGATCCTTATCAGTTTTAATGTTAATAATATGCAGTTTGGCTATTTTGTCTGCACAATCACCGGATCCCCGCGAATATCAGATAAAAGCAGCTTTTCTTTTCAATTTCACCCAGTTCGTTGAATGGCCAGCCACCTGTTTTTCAACGGATAAAAGTCCGTTTATTATTGGCATTTTGGGGGAGAACCCTTTTGGCTCTTATCTGGAAGATATGGTGAACGGCGAAAAAGTAAATGGACATCCATTGGTTGTTCAGCATTTTAAAACTTTAGAAGAAATCAAAATCTGTCATGTCCTATTCATCAATTTGCCCCAAACAAGTAAGCTCGAACAAGTTATAGCAAATTTAAAAGGAAGAAATATTCTTACAGTAAGTGACATGACTGACTTTTTGCAGGAAGGGGGGATTCTCCGATTCTTCAAAAAAAACAATAAAATACAGTTTCGAATCAATCCAGAGGCAAGCAAAAAAACCAATCTGATCATCAGTTCAAAACTACTCAGGTTAGCCGAAATATGCCTCAACTGTCAAACCCCCAACGAATAGCCAGAATCCGGCAACTATTCAGTTGTAGACTTTTATTAAAAAAAAACA
>JABDFG010000077.1:0-1535 GCA_013286655.1 Bacteroidota bacterium | reverse complement strand
TAATTTTATGTGATTTTTTATAATCATATAAAAAAGATAATGGCAACAAAAATTTCAGTTAAACAAAAAATTACCCCTTGCCTTTGGCGCTACGGCGATAATTCACCGATGCCGAAAGGGACGGTAATGACAGTTACTTTCACTTTGAACGGTCAGGAATTTATGGCGCTCAACGGAGGACCTGCATTCAAATTCAACGAAGCCATTTCGCTGATGGTAAACTGCGATACACAAAAAGAAATCGATCACTTCTGGAAAAAGCTTTCGCGTGGAGGGACAGAAGTTCAGTGCGGATGGCTGAAAGACAAACACGGTTTGGCTTGGCAAATTGTTCCTTCCATTCTCAGCAAATGGCTTAAGCATAAGGACAATGAAAAGAAGCAACGAATGCTGCAAACATTATGGCAAATGAAAAAACTTGATATAAAGAAATTGGAGAATGCGTTTGAAGGGAATCATTATGTATTGCAACAAACCTAAATAATATGAGAAAAATAATCGTTTTATCATTTATGACATTAGATGGAGTAATGCAAGCTCCCGGTGGACCCGAAGAAGATAAATCAAGCGGTTTCAAATATGGCGGTTGGTCTGCACCTTATAGTGACGAAGTTGGTGGTAAGGCCATGCAAAAACAGATGAAGCCCGCAGACCTTCTTTTGGGCAGAAAAACATTTGAGATTTTTGCTTCCTACTGGCCTGAACATGCAGACTATTGGCCGGGTATCAATGATGTCACAAAATACGTCATGTCCAAGACCATGAAAAAGTCAGATTGGGAAAACACAGTTTTTCTCAAAAGCCTGGCAGATATTAAAAAGCTAAAAGGTTCAAAAGGCTCTGACATCAAGGTTTGGGGCAGTGGTAAGCTTATTCAACTACTGCTTAAGAATGACCTGGTGGATGAACTCTGTCTCAAAATTTACCCGCTGACTCTTGGTAAAGGGAAAAAGTTGTTTCAGGAAGGCACGATCCCGGTAACCTTTACATTAACAGAGAGTTTGGTTACACCAACTGGAGTTATTTTTGCCAATTACAAGCGAGCCGGAAAAGTCAAGACTGGTACTGTTGGAGTTTAAGGTCTTTCAGGCGTTTCCTCAACTACTTTCTCCTTCAACAATATATACATTTGGTCTAATCCTGCACTCAAAACCGGGTCTTACTTTGCTTCGAAATTCAGCTGCAAATTCGAGCCATTCAAATCAGGAAGCTGTTAAACTAAATGCCAGCAACGCAGTGGAGATTAAACTCATTACCGAAAATCGCACTACAAAAGGATTTCAAATTATCCTTATAATTCCTTAACGATTTGGTAATAATGACTTTGCTTTTTATTTGGTAATGTTGTCCACAATAAATTTAATTTGACAAATTAATGACTTCCGATATAAAGAAGCTGGTTGAAGACATAGTTCTTCAGGCGAAATATTATTTAGAACATTCTGGAGAGTTTTTACCCTTTGGATCGCTGATTGATTCAAGTGGAAATGTTTTACCTGTAGAAGGGTTTGTTAATAAAGAAAACCCATCCCAGG
>JABDFG010000076.1 GCA_013286655.1 Bacteroidota bacterium | reverse complement strand
ATAAAAGCCTTTATCCCATATTTCAACAATACCGGCGCCATAATTGCCTTCGGGAATTATACCTGCAAAGGTCTTGTAATTGTATGGATGATCTTCTACTTCCATAGCAAGCCTCTTGTCCTTTGGGTTTAAAGAGGGCCCCTTAGGTACAGCCCAGCTTTTTAATATTCCATTCATTTCCAAGCGAAAGTCATAATGGAGATGTGATGCTTTATGACGCTGTACAACAAAAGCTAAATTGGAATATGGCTTTGGAGAGCTATCCCAGGGCTCCGGTGTATTTTTAAAATTTCTTTTTTTACTATACAACTTTAGTCCCATATCAGGAGGCTTTTTTCAGTTTGCGATTCAGACTTGCTTTCAATTGATCCATCAGGTCTTGTGTTTTACTATGTACTACCTTTAGCTTTGGTTCTTTTAATTTTATTCCTTTGGCCTTTGCTTTGATCAATTTCATCAGCTCTGCAGAGTAATTGTCTTTGTATTGCTTAATATCAAATTTTCCTGAAAGTTGTTCGATCAATGAAACAGCCATTTTAAGTTCATTGTTCTTTATCTGTATATTTTCCGGAAGTTTTAGTTCAGAGGTGTCTTTAATTTCTTCTTCAAAACGTATGCGGTTTAAAACAATTGCATTTTTACTTGCTTTCAGGATCGCTAATGTTTCCTTGTTACGCATCACAAAAGTTGCGACTCCCGCTTTGTGTGTTTTCTCTAACGCTTCCCGTAATAATGCGTAGGCGTGTTCACCGGATTTATCCGGCTCTAAATAATAAGGTGTTTCATAATACACGCTTTCTATTTCTTGTTCATTTACAAAATCGGTGATTTCAATGGTCTTCGTTTTTTTTGCGTTGGCAAGCTCGAAATCTTTATCTGTCAGCACCACATATTCATCGTTTGGCATTTTATATCCCTTTGTAATATTTTCCCACGCAACTTCTTTACCCGTTTTCTCATTCACACGTACAAACCGAATATTCGAATGATCTTTTTTATCGAGCATGTGCAAATCGAGTGTACTGCTTGCAGTAGCACTATGTATTTTTACGGGAATGTTTACTAAGCCGAAGCTTATGGCACCTGTCCAAATTGATCTCATGGTTTTTTATTTTAGTTGCTTTCATTTTATCCAAAAACATGCCTGCTTTTGCACTTGAGAAATTGAAGGGTATGTCTATGTTTGCTAAAAACGGTATCGTTTGAAAATTATTCGAGTAGTATAAAAAACTCAATATGTCGGGGAAAAAAATCAACAGTTTTGTCTTAAGTGCAAAAGCTACTGGTTTTTTTCCCATAAGCGAGCACTTACTGATCTTACTGCAATCATATCATTTTTAGCTCGGGATATTTCCTTTTTCAAGGATTTAATGTAGATTTGTTCGATATTTTAACTAAGTATTATATGCCAAATATTCACATCAATATGCTTGCGATCATTATCGCGGTAGTTGCAAATTTTATTTTAGGATTCATCTGGTACACTCCTCTTTTCGGGAAGGTATGGGGTAAGGAGATGGGGTTTGATATGACGAAAAAGCCTCCTGCTTCAGCTATGATCAAAGGAATGATATTTATGGTTCTCGGTAATTTTCTAATGGCCTGGGTTTTTGCTCATAACATGGCCGTATGGAATCCCGTAACATGGGGACTGGCCCCATCTCCAATGTCACCTATGGCCAACGCATTTATGGCGGCTGTATTTACATGGTTGGGTTTTTTCTTTCCAACTGATCTTGGTACTGTAGCTTGGGAGATGAAATCCTGGAAGCTCTTTTTTATCAATACAGGATATCACCTGGTTTCGCTAGTAATAGTGGCCCTCATCCTTGCCAACATGAACTAACTATGGCCTCAATATTCTGGCAGTAACATTCTCCTCAACAGTGACATTACAGCCCAGGAGCCAATTGTACTGGCTGTTTTTTGTTATTCTCAAATCATCCTTTATTTCGCTTGTAATAAATCCATGATGGCATTAATTATTTGTTAACGATATCATCTGGAAAAGGTTGCGTTATTTTAGCTGGAATGATGTAACTATTTATAGTATTTGTGTAACGGAAAAAAATGGCGTGTCCTCATATTTGTAAAAACATAATTCGATTTAAAATCTGTCATAAAAACAATTTAAAATGAAAAAAATAGTATCGACACTTACTGCATCTGCCTTTATTGTGGGTGTAATCTTAACGGCATGTACTACTCCTGCTAAAAAAGTAGAAAATGCGGAAAATAATGTCGCGCAGGCGAATAGTGATTTAGATAAAGCTAATCAGGAATACTTAACGGATATTGAAAAGTACAGGAAAGAAACTGCCGAGAAGGTCTCGGCAAATGAAGGAAGCATTGCAGAACTTAAAGCAAGAAGGGATTACGTGAAAAATGAAGTAAAGGATGATTATGACAAGCAGATAGCTGAATTGGAGCGAAAAGACAAGGAAATGAAAAGAAAAATAAACGACTACAAGGCCGAGGGAAAAGAAAAATGGGAGTCGTTTAAGGTTGATTTTACTAAAGGTATGGATGACCTCGGCAAATCGATCAAGGATTTAATGGCGAGCAGTAAAAAACAAGATTAGGTTCAATGAATAATAAATTGACCCCTTAGATAAGGGTCGCGTTGATCTATTGCAAAATTCAATTCGACAATCGTATGATTCGGATATAAATACGGCACCCCTTATGATGGGGTGCTGCAGTTTTCCTGAAAAATAATGCCTTAAACATTTGCTTTGAATCCCGTTGGCTGTTTAAGAGGTTTTTCCAATATTTTTCCGGAGCTTGAATTTATTGAAATGATACAACTGAATTTTAAAATTGTGTAAGGCACATTTAGGCTTGCTAAGTAATTTTGAGGCGTTCCTCAAAACGCAAAACAGACCATGAAAAAGGCAAAAAAAAAATCAGTTAAAAAAGCAAATGAGAGGAAAAGCTCCTCCATAAAAGCAAAATATAAAAAATCATCGGCGCGCGCAGTAAAAGCCGTTGCAAAAAAAGCTAGACCAAAGGCAAAGTCGGTGGTGGCCGGAAGGACATTGAAGGTCCGCCCGGCAGAATCTGATAAAAATACTATTCTGATTGAAACTGTGGAAATTTTAGAAACCCCTTTGAATCCTGATGGACCTTTCGTCAGTGAATTGGAAGAAGATGCTGAGGAAGAAATGCTAACATATTCAGGTCTGGAAAATGAAGTTGAAATTAGGGAAGAGGCGTATGATTATTTAAAAGGCGCTGATTCCAACAGTGTTGACTGCGAGTAAAAGGTAAAATTGTTTACATTAGCTGTTCGAGAAATCTAAAATCATTTTTCATGAAAAAGCTAAAGAAAAAGCCTGCAAAAAAGAAAGCCGCTAAAAAAAGTGTTCCATCGAAAGCGAAGATTTCTACCGGGCCGATTGATATGTTCTTAAAAGAACTGGAACAGGAAGCAAATACAACCCGTAAAATGCTGAAAATCGTACCAGACGATAAGTATGATTGGAAGCCGCACGAAAAAAGTATGACCCTGCAACGCTTGGCTACTCATATCGCTGAATTGCCTTCCTGGGTAAGTATGGCGATTAAGACGGATGAGTTAAATTTCCAAAGTAATTCCTATGTCCCTAAACTTGTTAAAAACAATTTGGAATTACTATCGCTATTAGAGAAGTCACTGAAGGAAGCCAAAACAAGTTTGAAGAGTGCGGAAGAGAAAACGTTGCCTCATAGCTGGACAATGCGCAATGGAGATACTATATTGAGTAAATCAACCAAGGCAGAAGTCATACGTATGGCCTATTGCCAGATCGTTCATCACCGTGCGCAGTTAGGAGTATATTTACGTTTGTTAAACATCGCCATTCCCGGAAGTTACGGGCCGAGTGCTGATGACCAGCGTTTCTAAACATTGATCCACATCTGATATAATGGAGAAGTATGTAGCTCTACTGCGCGGAATAAATGTAAGCGGCCATAAAATGATAAAAATGGACGCTTTAAGAAAAATGATGGAAGGTTTAGGATTTAAAAATGTAAAATCCTATATACAGAGTGGAAATGTTGTGTTTGAGTCGAAGCTTCGTTCGGATAAGGACCTGGAAAAACAAATCGCGGAGCAGATCCGCATAGTTTTTGGTTTTGAGGTTCCTGTTTTGGTAAAAGGAGTAGAAGAGCTGAAAGAAACGGTAAAAAACAATCCATTTGTCAACAAAAGAAAGGAAGATAGCTCCAAGCTGCATATTACTTTTCTATCAGAGGAAGCTGAAAAAACCTGTTTAGCCAGAATAAGGGAAGTGAAATCTGAACCGGATGAATTTATGCTGTCAGGTAAGTCATTATATTTGTTTTGTCCGAATGGCTACGGAAACACAAAATTGAATAATAATTTTTTTGAAAGTAAATTGAAAGTGAGGGCTACTACACGAAATTGGAAGACGATTAATGAATTAATTAATATAGCGGAGAAATCTTGAATAAACCCTGGCTTTGTGATCGTTAAATATAGTATCCTCGTAATCATTTTAGGCTTCCTTCCTTTATTTTCACTAGGACAAAAAACCGTTGATAGCGTGACGGTCGAAGAAGAAATGCCAGGAAGTACGCACCTGTATTGTAAGAATCTGAAAAATAAGATACATAGGGGCGTAGCTACAAAAAAAGACTCTTTGAGTAATTGCCTTATTTCAAAAACCTTCAAAACTGATCACGTAGATATTTATTATGTAAAGGAATTTGACTTAAGGGGAAAACTCCGCGAAGAAGGATATGCGAAAAACAATTGGGTAACCAGAAATTTTTTAGGGATAAAGCTTAAGCCAAAATTACAAACTGTTCAAAAAGACGGAGCCTGGAAATTTTATGATGCGCTTGGAAATAAAATTTCCGATTGTTGTTATAAGGATGGAAAGATCTGCGATGGTTGTTTGTGGTCGGAATACGACGAACAAGGGTATAAAATAAAAGAATATAAGATTAACTGGTAAATGAAAAAAACAGCAGTTCTATTTTCCCTGATTGCATTAATCATTGGATGCAGGAACGATGAGAGGGTTACTGAAAGACCCGGTAATTCGTCTAAAACGGACGAATCCGTTCCTTCCATTATTTATTCAGTTGTTAAAGCCCTTCCACACGATACAAATTCATTTACGGAAGGTTTTTTGATTCATAATGATGAATTGTTCGAAAGTACGGGAGCTACTGATAATTTGCCTCAGACAAGATCTTTGTTTGGAGTAGTTGATTTCAAGACAGGTAAAATTGATAAAAAGGCTGAATTGGACAGGACGATCTATTTTGGGGAAGGAATTGTTTTTTTAAAAAATAAAGTTTATCAGTTAACCTATAAAAATCAGGTGGGTTTTATGTATGATGCGAATACGTTCAAAAGACTAGGAACCTTCGCCTATCAGAATAAGGAGGGTTGGGGATTCACTACGGATGGAACCTATCTGATCATGAGTGACGGTACAAACAATTTAACGTATCTTGATCCGGCCGATTTGAAAGTTGTGAAAACGTTGGCAGTCAGTAATAACGGGTATGCGGAAGATAACCTGAATGAACTGGAATATATCAAAGGTTACATTTATGCAAATATCTGGACCAAAAACTACCTGGTAAAAATTGATCCGAAAACCGGCAAGATTGTGGGCATACTTGATTTGTCAGCTTTGTATTACCAGGCGAAAAATAAATATGCCGGCTCTTTGGAAATGAATGGTATCGCTTATGATTCCCTGGCTGATAAAGTGTACATTACCGGCAAATTATGGCCAGAAATATACCAGATCGAATTTCTACATTGAAACCGGAAATAAATGCTTGCTGGTACGTCTATCTGCTGCAATGTTCAGACCAGACAATTTATACCGGCATTACCAATGATGTGGAAGCGCGGATTCTGAAACACAATTCGGGAAAAGGAGCCAAATATACGAGGGGAAGAGTGCCGGTTATTTTGAAAGCAGTTTTTGAATATAAAAACAGATCAGAAGCGACAAAGGCTGAATCTAAAATTCAAAAATTGACGAGAGAAGAAAAGTTGCGATTGATAGACCATCCTTAGTTAAGAATCAATTTTTGCTGTTTCGTTTCATTCCCCATACTGACCCTGAGAAAATAAATACCGTCCGATTGAGCAGACAGATCCAGGTCGAAATTATTTCTGTCGTCCACTTGTCTGAAAACTTCCTGCCCTAAGCAATTGACAAGAATTACAGTAAAGTCACCAGAATAATTAAGATCTCTTTTGACAGAGACGCTGATCATTTTGTGTGCGGGATTTGGAAAACAACTCACACTGAAATTATCGTTATGCAGGGAAGGAACAGTGAGTGTAAGATCACAGCCTCCGATTATTTTGGCGAGTTTCATTCTTGCGTTCGTCCAGACATCCGGGTTAATAGACCAGTTAATATCACTGATTAACCAGGTAGGATCGGCATGGGAAGTCACATCACATTCCCATAAAATCTTGGGAAGAATGCTGTTAAGAATAGCATTTGTTTGAGCCGAGTCACTTGCTTTGGCAAGCGTAAGATAATCCACATCCTGTATTCCTCTCCTCCAATGTTTAAGCCGTAAACTGGCAATAGGTCCATTTATATTGTAGGATTCCGATTTGTAAACAGAATCTGTTCCGGGATAAAAAAGTAAGCCGTCGCCATTGGTATATTGATATCCATGTTCTCCTTGTATGGAATCAAAATGATCATCGTATCCAAAATTTTCGGCCCTGTTAAACACATCGATCTGAGTCTGATCTCCCTGAAAATTATTCCAATAAGTGCTTTCCCAAAAGAACCAGCGTGAAATCCCTTTTTTAAATTGTGCCCAGGGATTAACCAATAAACCAACTCCATCCTCTTCTGTCTGAAAAGCTCCTGAGAAAGGACGAAATCCATTGTACATGTAAAATTCTTTGCTGGACGAACTATGCAGGATATTCAGCAAGCTATCCATCTGAGTTTTTATAGCAGCTCCTGCAGCCTGGCAGGTAATGTCAAGAGAGGGAACCTGTGGTATCGAGTATTGTAGTCCTAACGTAGCGAATGACTTTAATGATTTACCAATACCGGGATTGTCTTTCATCCATTTTGCCCATTTCTCTGTTTGCGGATAATTGGCGGATTCGTCGATGAGGTACAAAAAATGTTCCGTATTCGGGCTGTTTGCTTTAAACCAGGTTTCCCATTTATTTGTTTGTGTCCAGAAATCAGATTCCAGTGTATCCCAGCAGCCGGCTGTCTTCCAACTTCCATAGGTCGCGATGGAATAGACATTGTTGCCAACATTTATACCCGGACCACTATATCCATTTGCCGTACTGAATAAGGATCCGTCCAAGATCGGGAGCCAGAAATTTCCGGGTTTTCCATCGCAGGGAGTGGACTCGTCATATCCACCGATTAAGGATATTTTATGACGGTGCGCCATCATAAAATGTTTCATGTAAACACGTTTAGCTACACTGTCTGCCCATGTGTTGGGATTAGGGAATGACTGACCGGTATAGCGTTTATTGATATCTGATCCTATGTCCAGGATTGTTTTGGAGGAAGGTGCATCCGGTAAAGAAAAATCGCAGACATTTAATTTAACCGGTATTTGTTTGATAATAGTGCCATTTTCCCGGATGATAAATTTTCCTGTATGGATTGAATTACTCGCTGTTTTAGGAATGTAAATATCGCACCAGATGCTCTGATTACTGCCAGCTTTAACCGTAAAGCCATTCTGCAATTCCAGGGGGACGGCAATGTCCGGATAAAATTTATTGTGGCTGGGTCGGTCAAACCAAGTACCTACACCCAGGTAGCGTCCGGGAGAGGAAGTAGAATCAATTGGCCTGCGTAATTTAAAAGGCACATGTCGCTCATCATAGTAATTTTCGTAGCCAAGGGAACTTAGGCCCTTTATCTGCAGGTACCTGACATAAAATAATTCGATTGATCTGTCTACCCAGTTGAAGAGGTTTTCTCCGCTGGCATATTTATAGTTCATCACGGATCCTTGTGCGCCAGCAAGGCTGTCAAATTCTATCGTAATATTGGAAGCATCTGCCTGGGCTGCTTCAATAATTACATTAAACGCAATGACCTCATTTTTTGCTCCGAATAAATTAATTTGTTGTCCGTTCCAGATCGCATTTAGCACACTGGAAGAATCATGGGTTCCCCGCAATTCATCCTGCGTTACTTTATCTTCACCCGTATTTGCCCATACGAAAGAAATATTTTGAGCGTTCGTTATTGCCCGGATCGCACTAACGAAAATGAATAGAAGTATTGTTTTTTTCATGGTGCCTGAAATTCTTTCTATGAATTAAGGTAAAGCTACGAATGCGGAAAGCGAAATGCAAAAATAGAACTTTCGCCTCAGGTGTTTTTAATTTTTTTCATAATGGCAAACATTACCGTTGCAAAGCCGGTTAATACAAATAGGGGAGCGAGCGTAATTCTGCGGAAGCTGAATATCTCGGGATTGAACATTTTAGGATTCTCAGAGCCTCCTCCGGACATCAGAATGAAACCTAAAATTATCAGAAGTACTCCTGTTATCATAATCCGATAATTTACCTTTCCGAAGGCAAAGCCCTGTTTTCTTGAATTATTCATAATAGTGAAGACGATTGGTTAATTTCTAAACAGTTGGGCAAACACATTAAAGCGGGCTTCAAAATCCTTGGCTACTGCATCCTGTTTATTGGACTTGGCCATATAGGTTAAGCGATTCATAATTTCCTGAGCCTGCCGCATCTCCTGTTCATATTCCTTGGCTTTCTTGCCTAATCCAATATAGAAGTTCATATTTGCTTCAAAAATATCAAACAGACGTTTGGCAAGTTTATTGGCTTTTTCATTTGCTCCCAGTTGGTAATAGGTAACCACCAATGAATAGATGGTTGCATCATACGGCACATTCTCTTCGGGCATTACCTCCAGGCATCTATCAGCGGTCTTCATCGCCTTATCCTTTTTACCTTCATTAACTAATGCAGCAGCCAGGGTGCCCATTCGTATACGTATGAGGGAACACGTCCGGGTAATGTTTTCATCCAGGTAAACTCCTTTTTTCTCCATCCCACCCCAACTGAACTTCATCATATTATTATACATAGTATCCGTAGCCACACGTGTACCGCTCATTTGCTGCTCCTGGGGAGTTGATTTAATTGGTACAAGCCGATAGGCTAAGCCTTCCAGTTGAAAATAATCCTGCAGGTTAAGATAGCTTTCGGGGCTACCGGTCGTTGCAAAATAAATAGGACGCTCCCATTTATTGGTTGCCAGGAGGTCTAATAGCATCAGCTCATTTTTCATCACGATGTTTTTGTCGAAGGTCCAATCGACGGCCTTGACAACTCGGTTTGCCAGTTGGGTCGATACGGTTCCATTTTTTATGACGAATGAAGAATCAACGGGGATACTCATTTTTTTTGTCGGAAAGAAATTGAAATATTTTCC
>JABDFG010000075.1 GCA_013286655.1 Bacteroidota bacterium | reverse complement strand
CACGTCAACAGAAACGACAACTCAATCTACCCCTCCTTTGGTAATAGGAACACCAGTGGCTCCTGGTAATATCTCCGGAGCAGTTAAAGGAACCATGACGAGTGGAAATACCTATACAGTAACAGGCGACATTACCATCCCTAAAGGAGATACATTATACCTGCAAAGTGGGGTTACTGTTTGTGTTGGAAATGGATTCAATATTGCTGTTTATGGGGTACTTATATCTATGGGTACTCAAGCTAATCCAAATTCCTTTACTTCCTGCCAGGCGGGAGCAAAAAAGCTAAGTACGATAACTGCACCATCAGCCGATCCTGCTTTTAATGGACCGTCATCCGGTTCGGGATGGTGGACAGGTATCAATTGTGACACTTCCTGCACACTCCTGTGTTTGAAATGGACCCATGTTGATTTTACCGGAGCAACCTTTACAACAACTTATCCGTTTGTTGGAGGAACGCAAGGAAGCATTTCTTATGGAGTATTGTTTCAAAATGCTAAAGGTGACCTTATAATAGAAGACAGTTGGTTTTACGGGGGGGATGACGACTTGGTTCGTATTCAATATGGCCGTTTAAGTATTATGAGAAGTACATTTGAAAAGAACGGTTATGCCAGCGGAGACGTTCTTAATGCAAAAAGTGGAAGCGTAGGAGATATGGCGTATAATCTTTTCCTCGGAACCTGCACCAACGGAACTAAGGCTTCCAATAAAGGAGGACAGCCGGTTGAATGTAATATCAATATGTATAATAATACTTATATAGATGGTGGCTACAGACAAGCTGGTTGGGCCGGCCGCGCGGGTAGCATAAACTATGAGCAAGGAGCAGAAGGCAAGGCCTATAACAATTTAATTGTAAACTGCAGAACAGGGGCCCGTATTGTAAATAATCCATTAGCCGATACGGCCAATTGCTTCATGGGTAATAACTACTTTTACGCAGATTCAGTTTCAGTTATGGATCAGGTCTTTCCTGTTGGAAATAACACAAGACCGACTGCCTATTATTTTCCAACGGCTGCTAGCTGCGGTTATATATATAATGCAAATGGTGCAGCTGCATACGACGCATCTTCACAGGTAGAAAAAGGAAATCCCCAATTCAAAAACTTCCCATTACCCGAAACAGGAATTATGCATTTATATGATATCGATTATGTTGGCTCTTATGATTTTCATCTTGCATCAAGTTCGCCTTGTCTTGCACATGGAAACACTTCATTCAGTCCTCTGAATGCCACTAAAGTTACAAAGGCTCCCTTTGCTGCCGTGCAAACGCCTCCTGGTGTTGACATAGGTTGTTATCAAAGTAATGGTAGCGGAAATCAGCATTAATAGAACTCTGATTTCAAACATTGGTTTCTATTTATTACAAAGCCCCTCGTTAATAACGAGGGGCTTTTATTTTCGATGCGATGAGTTGAACTATTTTGTTTCGGGAAATGATGTAATCAAAAACCTTGCTCTTTCTGTTGTTGGAATAGTTGCAGCCGGAGCAATATACGTTTCCATTTTGGCGTCGCGACCCATACTGACAACTTCTACTCTCTTGTCCTTGTAAACATTTACAATGGTATAACCAAAGTAGGAATTGGGTGCAGAGGTCCAGCTGGATTCCAGCTTGCTTCCTCCATTACCGGCAATAATCATCCAGGTTTTTCCTTTATGCGGTTGTATACTGTCCCAGTCATGGTTATGAGCAGCAAACATAGCTTCTGCATGATTGTTTTCCATACATGACCAGAAACTGTCCCGGTTAGCCTTATATGCATCCAGCCCTTCAAGTCCTGTTTTAAAATGCGTAGTATAAGCCGGCTTATGACCCATTGCAAAAATATGCCTGGCTCCGTTTTCATGCGCCTTCTGTATGTCCTTATTTATCCAGTGATAAGGAATACGGCTATCCTGGCCCACAGGATCCGTATTAAGAATGATAAAATGATCCCGTTTAAAATCAAAAGAATACGTTAACCGGCTTTGATCAGTGGTTAAACTATCTGTGCCCGGAATTAAACCTGTAGCGACGGGACCATTTTTACCATTGATATAGTCCTTCATCACACGAACAAAAACCCTTTCTGAAGAAACTACAGGCACTTTTTTATCATCAATTTTATTATCGCTTTCATGGTTGCCGGGCATGGCAACTAGTTTTACAGTTGTTGTCGCCAAGGGCGATTCCTTATACAACTTAATCCAGCTTTGCAACTCACGCGCAAGCCGCACCGTATCCTTTTCGTAACCTACAATCAAATCACCGGCAAAAAACAAATAAGCAGGCAAGGGGTTCATCTGGGCCACTTCCGAAAACACGCGCTTCAATTGATACACATTCGCCGTGCTGGGATTACCAACGGTATCTGAATTTTCCACACGGTTGCAGCCAAGAACCACAAAGGAATAATCCAACGCCTGGGAATGGACACAAAGGGAAATCAAACCCGGCAAAACACTCAAAAAATATTTTTTCATAGCAACTTATTATATAAAACGTACAGCCAAAAGTAAAACAGCTGTTCCGTCAAATAATTTCTTTAAAAAGAATTAACCTAATGACAACAATGATATAATAATTTAATAACATAAATCAATGCTGTAATAGCGGATTTAATAAATTGTCAAGATTTTGTTTAAACGCTTCATTACCCGGATCAATCTCCAGCGACTTCCTGTAATATTCAATTGCTTTAGAAAAATCACCTTTAATCTGATACAACATCCCCAAATACCCTAAAACCTCTGCTGAACGGGAATTATAGGTCCCCGCAAGCATAAACTGTTTGAATGCCTCGTCGTATTTCTTTTCTTTGAAAAAGTCCAGACCTGAATTATAATACATCACAAAAAAATTAGTCCGGACATCCTCATTCTCCGGATTTAATCTCAACTCCCGGTTATAACAATATGCCGCTTTATCCAACTCGCCCGTTTTTTGATAAACAGCTCCAAGATTGACAAGGGATATAGGAAAAGTGGAATCTATTTTCAAGGCCATCAGAAAGTATTTTTCAGCTTCTTTATACCTTGCCTCCTGCTCGCAGATAATCCCTAGATTGTTAGCAGCCCCCGCATCCCTGGGATTTATCTCAAGTGCTTTTTGAAACACGCTCCTGGCACTATCATTTTTGCCAGACGAACTATATAAAACGCCAAGATTAATATAGGCTTCCGTATAATTGCGATAAATAGCCAAAGCTCGGTAAGATTCTTCGATATCCAGTTTCCACAACTTTCTTTTTTCGTCCGAATCATTAGCAAGGTTCGATTTTTCTCCATATTCTCTTGCCAGAAACAAATGCGTCCTTGCACTGTTTGGGGCACTTAATACTCCGGAGGAATAGAGCGTAAAATTACTTGCCCACACCCGGTTTCTTGGTACAACAATTACGGTATAGAGAATCAGCAGACAGGCAATCGGAATATACCGCACCCAGGAACGCGTTTCTATCATTTTTGCCATCAGCAAGGGAAATGCAATGCAAAATCCTATAGAAGGCGTATAGAGAAAGCGTTCAGCAAAGGTCCAGGCTATTTTAATAATAAAGTTGGAAGATAAAAAAAGTGTAGCGCAAAAAAACGCGATCAGAAATGAGTAAACGGACCTTTTTCTGAAACCCAGTAACATCCCTACCATCATAACACCAAAAGTCAGAACGGACAGAATTGTCTTCCAATTTCTCCAGGAAACAATTGGAATCTGATTGTACGAATAGTCCCAGCTTAGAGGATAGGGAA
Source organism: Bacteroidota bacterium (assembly GCA_013286655.1). Lineage (GTDB taxonomy): Bacteria > Bacteroidota > Bacteroidia > JABDFU01 > JABDFU01 > JABDFU01. The sequence continues at coordinate 6,136 of JABDFG010000075.1, read as the reverse complement.
CAATTACCATGTAAACATATTTTCCAAGGAGAACAAAACGCGTAGCCCAGGAATCCCAGCTGTTACCTGCAGCCATAAGACTATTATTGATAAGAGGAATCGGATGCATAAACATATTATTCTGTAGTACCTGACTGCGGATAAAAAGGTAGGCAGCGGCAAGGATAAAATAAGGCAAGCTTTTCAGAGCAATTTTCTTACTGTCCGGAAAACTGAAAAAATAAAGCAGTAAGGGAATAACCACTGCAAAACTGAGACAGTTTTCTTTACAGAAAATGGAAATAAAAAACGCCCCCAGTGAAAAAAGGTAATACCTGATTTTAACTCTTTCCTGGTAGAGCATTAGTAAGTAAAAAGAAGCTAGTCCAAACAATAATCCAAGCAGCTCGTCCCGGCTTTTTATATTGGCAACGACTTCCGTGTGTATCGGGTGAAAGATGAACAAGAGGGTAGCTGAAATCGGAAAATCAGGACTCTGCTTTTTCAGAATTTTTTGCAGAAAAAAATAGAGCATCAGAGAGCTTAAAGCAAACAGTATAACATTTATGAAGTGACTTACGTGAGGATTCAGTCCGAAGATGGAAACTTCTGCCATGAAATTAAGCAGGGTAAGCGGACGGTATTGCGAATCGTTTGTTTTATCATAACCATAAAAGGACCCTTTATTAAAAATATCTTTAAAGGCAGAAAATCCCTTAAGGACATATTCATTCTTGTTTGTATAAAACGCATCGTCTAAGACATAATCATGATGAAGCGTATTACCATATAGCAGAAAGCAGGAAATAACAATTACCGGTGGAAAAACAAATTTCTTCTTTTTCAATTTATCTTTTGGCTTTGCGGCAAATTTCCAGATTCATTCTAACCGATTCATTGGTTGGATTTATTTCCAGCGATCTGGTATAATATTCTATGGCCCCGGGAAAATCCCCCCTCGATTGGGAAAGAGCCCCCAAGTATCCATTAACCTCGTCCGAATTTGCATTGTACTGGTTTGCCAATAAAAATTGTTCCAGCGCGCGCGCGTACTCCTTGTTATTAAAGTAACGCTTGCCGGAATTAAAGTAAAGGAGAAACAAATTATCCACGATTTCTTTACTTCCAGGGTTTAATTTCAAACCTTTCTTATAATAGAACACCGCGGAATCCATCCTATCCATTTTTTGATAGGTCGCTCCAAGGTTGGTGAAGGGATCCGGAAAAGCGGAATCTGCATTCATGGCAATTTTTAAAAATCTTATTGCTGCCGGATATTCTGATTTGCCAGCATAAATAGCCCCCAGATCGTTGGCAGCCTCTGTATTCATAGGGCTTAAAGCAAGGGCTCTTTGAAAAGCATTTTTCGCTCTCTCATTCATTCCAAATGCAAGGTACAACGTGCCGAGATTGTTGTAGGCTTCGTAATAATTACTAAAAATAGCAAGGGCACGATTTGATTCTTCCAAATCCAGGTTAAAGAGTCTTCTCTTTTCTTCTGTTGTTGCAGCTTTTTTCAATTGTGTCCCATACTCCCCCGCTAATGTCAGGTGGGCACGCGCACTATTGGGAGAAACAACGATGCCGGAAGTAAATAAAGAAAGGTTGTTTTTCCATTCTGAATTCCGGGGTAATACGATACCGGTATAGATGATCAGCAGACATATCATAGCACCGTAAAAGAACTTTTTGTTGACCGCTTGCATCACAAGAACGGGGAAGATGATGCAGAAGCCGAGCGACGGCACGTACAAAAAGCGCTCCGCAAAGGTCCAGGCAATTTTTACAACCAGGTTGGAAGATAAAAATAAAGTGATGAAAAAAAATAAAATTGAAAAAGAACAGATTGATTTTTTCCTGAATCCTGCAATTACTACTACCGCAAGTCCGGCACATCCCAATACGGAAAGTAGTACCGCCCCATCGCCCCAGGAAACAACAGGTATCTGATTATAGGAGTAATCCCAACAGAGCGGATACGGAACGACGGTCATATAAATGTATTTTCCCATAAGAAGCATACTTGTAGCCATCCTGTCTGCATGACTGCTTGTCGACATCAGTGCATTACTCATGAGCTGTATGGGGTGCGAAAAAGTCAGGGTACGCATCACAAGGAAACGGATTAAAAGATAAAATACCGCAAGGCCCAGGTAGGGTATCGCTTGAAAACTGATTTTCTTTATTTCAAGAGAGCTGAAAAAGTAAAGCAGTAAAGGAATAATCACCGCAAAACTCAGGCAATTTTCTTTACAAAAAATAGCTATCAGGAATGTCCCCAGGGAAAATAAATAATAGCGCTTTTTCTTTTGTTCCTGGTATAAGAGGATAAAATAGAAAGTAGCCAGTCCAAATAATAATCCAAGAATTTCGTCCCTGCTTTTTATACTGGCTACCACTTCCGTATGTATGGGATGAAAGATAAATAATAAAGTGGCGGCGACAGGGGTTATGGGATCGAAGCGCTGAAGTATCTTTTTCAGAAAATAGTAGAGTAAAACAGCTGTAAATGCGAAAAGCAAAACGTTAAAGAAATGACTTATGTGCGGGTTGAATCCGAAAACAGAAACCTCTGCCATAAAGCTAAGCAGCGTAAGGGGACGATATTGCATATCCCTGGTTTTATCATTTCCATACAGAGAGCCTTTATCAAAAATATCCTTAAAAGCAGAAAAACCTTTAAGTATGAAATCATTCTGATTGGTATAAATACCATCGTCCAGTGTATAATCATTCCGAAGGGTATTACCATACAGAAGAAAACAGACAAGCACTATGATCAACGGAAACCATGGGTATTTCACCCCGCGAAATTATTAAATAGACTTGCCATTACAAATGCATGCCAAGTTGATCTAACAATTTGATAACTATAATTTAATATGACATAAGAGCTGAACATGTGTCATTAGCGCGTATTTTTAGACTTCAAGTATTCAAAAGATATTTATGAAAAAAGTGATTTTTATTTTATGTGATGTGATTTTATGCAGTAGTGTATCCTTTACCCAGACCACACACAAGACAACTCATCCTTTATATACCGTAGCCAACAAGATACCTGTTGAGGGAGAAGGAAACTGGGATCTGGTGACTATGGATGAGCCGAACTGGCGTCTCTACCTGTCGCATGGACAACAAGCACAAGCTCTGGATGTAAGAACGGGGAAAGTCATTGGCTCCGTTACAGCACCCTATACGAAAGGGGTACACGGGATAGCCATAGCCAACGACCTGAACAAGGGATTTATCAGCAATGGAAAAGACAGTTCTGTTACTGCATTTGATCTTACCTCGTTAAAACTCTACCCCAGAATTAAAGTCACGGGCGCTAATCCCGACATGATTCTGTACGATTCCTTTTCACATGACGTGATCACCTTTAATGGTAAAAGTTCCAACGCCACTATTATTAAGGCGGACTCGAATAAAGTCATCGGAACAATTTCTCTTCCCGGCAAACCCGAATTGGCCGTCAGCGATGAAAAAGGAAAAATATACCTGAATATCGAAGATAAAAATTCCGTGTGTGTCATTGATTCCAAAACCTGGAAGATTGAAAATACCTGGAAGATCGCTCCCGGCGAAGAAGCCACCGGCATTGCCCTGGATACGAAAGCTCACCGGCTTTTCCTGGTCTGCGGTAATAAACGGATGATCATCCTGGATTCCGATAATGGGAAATTCATTCAATCGCTTCCCATTGGAGACAAAGCAGATGGGGTAGCTTTCGACCCTTTCTTAAAACGAATTTACAGTTCCAATGGAGAGGGAACGTTGACAGTGATACAGGAAATCAACGAAAATACCTTTAACATACTGGAAACAGTTACCACGCAGAAAGGAGCTAAAACAATCGCCCTGGACACGAGAACGCATTTCATTTACTTACCAGTAGCTGAATATCTGGAAAACTCTAAAGACGAAGAAAAGGACCCAAAAGCAAAACCCATGGTAAAACCAAATTCCTTTCGAGTACTTGTTGTTAAACTGGATGAATAACTAAGTATAACGATGCGGCACTGGTACCTGACACTGTTTTTACTGATACTGTTCTATTATCCGGCATGCCTTGCCCAGCAGGATACCCTGAAAGTGATGGAATACAATGTGCTCAACTACGGAGATGGTTGCCAGGGTTCACATACCTATCTTCATTCAAAACTCAAAACCATTATTCAATACGCGAACCCGGACATTTTGGGCCTGGTTAAAGTAGATAATATTAAGTTAAGTTCTACTGATAATCCCGGCTCTTCGAATCACCCCAATTGCCCGGTTGGATTTGCGGACTCTATAGAAGTTTTTGCGCTGAATGCTGCCTTCCCGGGAAAATACGCATTTTGCCCGCTCACGGACGCATCTGAAAAAACTCCGAATTTTGACCATTGTATGAACATTTTATATTATAATCAAAACAAACTGGGATTTGTTTCGGTCATGACCTTAGTAAAAGACTCAGAAGATTTCGACCTGTATAAACTTTATTACAAAGACCCGAACCTCTCCAATACACATGATACCACTTACCTCTATTTTGTTTTAAATCATACTGCGTCCGATGGCTCATCAGGTAATAGTTCCACAAGCCGCGATCACCAGGATTCCATAGTAGTGAAAAAATTAAAAAGCATTTTTTATCACCTTCCCAATCTGATCAATATGGGAGATTTTAATACGCACGCGAGTACAGAAGCCGGTTATGAAATCCTTACCTCAACAACGGATACCAGTTTTAAATTCTCCGATCCTCCTTTTTTTCCGGACCATAACCTGAACTATCCACAAGTATGGAGTACGGGTTCTTTCTGTTCAGCTTACCTCAATACAACCACCCGATATTCTGCCTCACTGCCCAATAGCTGCGGTACAAGTGGCGGGGCAAAAGACTGGTATCAGCATATTCTGCTTTCTCCCTGGATGCTTACGAATTATGATTATATTAAATACATTCCTGGTTCTTACACCACATTGGGAAATGATGGAAGGCGCTATGGCATTGCCGAAAATGACAGCACCACTCATGGCAAAAACAACTCTGCTCCTGCTAATGTAATAAACGCTATGTTTTACTTATCGGATAAATATCCGGTTATGGCTAAACTGGCAGTCACCTATAATACCACCGGCACCGGGCCTGCCAATCCATTGATCTCAAACAACATGATTCTTACCCAACCCTCCAATGTCAATGTGTGTTTTCCTGCCAACGCTTCTTTTAATATCAGTGCTTCGGGCCAAGGCATTAATTATCAATGGCAGGTCAACTCAGGGTCAGGGTTTAATGCCATTACCAATAGCGGGATTTACGCCGGAGCTACCTCTCCTACCCTGAACATATCGGGCGTAACACCCGCCATGAATGGATATTCTTATCGTTGCGTTTTAACTGCCAATACTACTCTGACCTCTAATTCTGCACTTCTGACGGTAAGCAAGCCCCTCATCAATTTTGACACTTCTTCCGTCTTTTGCGGTACAAATAACGGCATAATCACAGCCATTGTTTCGGGAGGAGTCCCTTCTTATACTTACCTCTGGAGTAATGGACAAAATACCACGACAATTTCGGGGCTTAGTGCCGGATCTTATTCGCTCACTGTTCAGGATGGAATCGGATGCAGTGATTCAGCAAGCGCCAGCATTTCTGCAATCCACCCGCTTACTGCAGTTATATCCCAGAAGATAAACGTAACCTGTTCGGTCGGAAATAACGGAAGTGCTACTGTTACCGCTGCCGGGGGCGTAGGCACGTATACCTATTCCTGGACTCCTTCAGGGGGAAACGATAGTATAGCGAGTAATCTGAATATAGGTAGTTACACTGTTTTTGTCATTGATTCCAGTGGTTGTGAACAATCCGCCTCTGCTGTCATAACTGCCACCAGTTCATTTATTACTGCAACAGCAGATTCCAATGGTCAAATCAGCCCTTCCGGTACCACCCTCGTAAGTTGCGGGACGAATCAGAGCTATTCCATTACCTCCATACCGGGATATCATATTGCTGATGTTCTCGTGGATAGTGTCTCTGTTGGAATAATCGCTGACTATACCTTCAACAATGTACTTGTCAACCATACGATCATTGCCAAATTTGGCCTGGGCGCTCCCATCTGTTCTACCGATATTAATAAGGATGGAGTAACTAACAATT
>JABDFG010000074.1 GCA_013286655.1 Bacteroidota bacterium | reverse complement strand
CTTGTTTTTTGCAGCAAACATTTCATATGGGCTACATTTGACGTTCACTACACTCACTCCTTTATGGTCGGTCGGGGTGGAAGAACAATTCTATGCATTTTGGCCAATTCTGGTCAAGAAAAGCAAAAATATTTTAATCGCTTTAATAAGTGTAATCCTGGTATATTCCTTTTTTAAACTTTTGTTAAGGCATTTTGAAAACGGGACTTGGTACTCCATCATTTGGATGTTACGTATTGATTGCATGGCCTTGGGCGGTATTGGTGCATATCTTTTATTGAATCATACAGGGACTATTTCTTTTTTCTTTCATCCGATTATTGAACTATCGACCTGGGGTATCATTATTTACTCGTGTTTCGCCGGCCCGATTCACTTTCTTACATTTTTTGATCACGATATTTATGCTATTGTGTTTTTATCTGCCATTTTAAACGTCAGTTCTAATCCTCGAAAAATTATCAATCTAGAAAACAGGATAATGGATTTTATCGGAAGGATCTCCTACGGTATTTATGTTTATCATATGCTTGTCATATGTCTTTTAAGTCACTTTTTAAAGTATTATGCAAAGGAAAATGCTCTTTCTTATATCAGTATTTATTTTTTAACAATAACAATTACATTGCTTTTGGCATTTCTTTCATATGAGTTATTTGAGAAAAAATTTATCCATATGAAAGAAAAATTTAGTGTCATTAAAAGCAAGAACTCCGTCTATTTTTCTTAGCCGGCAGATGAGGAGTTTTTTCTGGCAAATACCTCTACATATTTACTATTTTCAACTTTACTGATTTCTGAAAATTTCGCCAGCATTTGATTTTCCGATAGCCAGCTTCTACTGCTAAATCCATTACTAATATCAGAATATAAATAGTTAAATTCATACGTACCCAACTTACTGATTAACTGGACACATTCCTTTGTTTTACCAATATGATAAGGCAAATTACAGGTCAAGGATATGTAAGGAATCGGACTGGATAAACCTTTAAGTATTGCCAATTCATAACCTACCGTGGCTATTTTACAATAATGCGGAAGACCATGCAAGGAAATTAAATTATCCAGGGTATCAATTTCGACTTCCTCCTTTGTTGACATTTCTGCTTTTTCAGCAAACCGTTGATCTTTTAATATGTTCGTATAATCATCGTCACTAACAGTGGAAAGGGTGGAGTTTTCAGCCTGTAATAGCGTTTTCATTTCTTGTTTTTCTCCCAGACCTATTTTCAACAATTTGACATTCTTAATCTCGCCGTATCTTGAAAACAAGGTTCTAAATGCATTCCCATCTGGCTCAACAGCAACAATCCTGGCTCCTAATTTATTAAATACGTATAATTTACCTCCAATGTTGGCACCAATATCGAAGCAAAGCGTTCCTTTTGGGATAAAAGGTTTATAGAATTCCAAGTCAATCTCCAATTGCTTTTTTAGAGAAGGATTGAATTGATATGCCAGATTTATATATGTTTTACTGTTTCTGACTGCTTCCAGGTAGTTTGTTTTTTTCAGAATGTATTTAATCAGCTTTATCATTTGTCAAAGGTACTGTTTAGGTTGAACTCTTCCATTTTAGTACCTTTGTAAAAACCCAATCCGTATGATGAAAGCCAATGATCCAACTTTAAAATCATGGATCACCATAGACAAAAACAGTGATTTTCCGATACAAAACCTGCCTTTTGGGATTTTCAAAACAGCCAGCCTTAAACCTCGTGTTGGTGTGGCCATCGGTGATCAGGTGCTGGACCTGGTTGCGGTTTCAAAACTGGGCTACTTTAATAATCTACGGTTCGATACACAGGTGTTTGCAAAAGAACACCTGAATGATTTTATTGCTCTTGGCCAGCCGCTCTGGAGATCGGTCCGGGAAAAGATTTCTGATTTGCTGGATGCCTCCAAGGAGGAATTACGGGACAATCCCGAAGCACAAAAGAAGGTGCTTATCCCAATGAGCGAAGTACAGATGCTTCTCCCGGTTAAAATAGGAGATTATACTGATTTTTATTCCAGCCTGGACCATGCTACCAATATGGGTAAAATGTTCCGGGATCCTGCAAATGCGTTATTGCCCAACTGGAAACATATTCCGGTGGGTTACCATGGACGGGCTTCTTCGATTGCCGTTTCGGGTACCAACTTCCACCGACCCAAAGGACAAACCAAAGCTGCTGATGCAGAACTACCTGTTTTTGGTCCTTGTAAATTGCTGGACTTTGAACTCGAAACAGCTTTTATCATTGGCAAACCGACTCAACCGGGTGAGACGGTAAGTATTCCTAAGGCGGATGATCATATTTTCGGAATGGTCTTATTTAACGACTGGAGTGCCCGTGACATACAATCCTGGGAATATGTTCCCCTTGGTCCTTTTCTGGGCAAAAGTTTTGCTTCTACCATGTCTCCCTGGGTGGTGACACTGGATGCACTCAAACCTTTCCGTGTGGAAGGCTATAAACAGGAGCCCAAAGTATTGCCTTACCTGGAATACCTGGGTAAAAAAAATGTGGATATCAACCTGGAAGTATACCTGCAACCAAAGGACGGAGAACCTTTTAAACTGTGTACTTCCAATTATAAGTACATGTATTGGACCATGGAACAACAATTGGTTCATCATACTTCAAATGGCTGCAATATTAATATCGGCGACGTAATGGCTTCCGGTACCATAAGTGGTCCTGAGGAAGGTTCTTTCGGCTCGATGATGGAGCTTTCCTGGAAAGGAACCAAACCTATTCGCCTGCCGGATGGAAGCGAGCGCAAATTTATTCAGGATGGAGATACCCTTATTATAAAGGGATTTGCCAAAAAAAACAGCACTCGGATCGGCTTTGGAGAATGTATCTCCACTGTGCTTCCTGCTTTATAAATTCGTAATTTTACGTATGGAGCAAACCTTACATATCGATCTGGAGCAAGAGAAAAAAAGAAATTCTTTCCCGCTACCGCGACTTGTTGAAAGCCTGCCGGCGCCGCCTGGAAAAAGGTGATAAAATCCAGATCCGCAAAGCATTTGAACTGGCTGCCGAGGCGCATAAAGAAATGCGCCGTAAATCAGGAGAGCCTTATATCTATCATCCGATCGCTGTCGCCCACATCTGCGCTGAGGAATTAGGGCTTGGGACTACTTCCATCATTTGTGCGCTGCTGCACGATGTGGTGGAAGATACGGAGATAACACTGGATGAAATAAAAAGCATGTTCGGCGAAAAGGTAGCCAAGATCATTGACGGCCTTACCAAAATATCGGGAGTATTTGACCAAACTTCTTCCCTGCAGGCGGAGAATTTCCGGAAAATGCTGCTGACGCTTTCTGACGATGTGCGTGTCATCCTTATTAAACTGGCTGACCGGCTTCATAACATGCGTACCCTGGAATCCATGAAACGGGAAAAGCAATTGAAGATCGCTTCGGAAACGCTTTATTTATATGCTCCCCTTGCTCATCGTTTAGGACTCAATGCGATAAAAACTGAACTGGAAGACCTGGGAATGAAATTTACGGAACCGGATATTTTTCAGTCGATCACCCAAAAATTAATCGATTCGGAGCCTCAGCGAAAAAAATACATTGAAAAATTTATTGAACCTATCCAGGAAATTCTGAATGAACAGGGCTTTAAGTCGAGGGTGCTGGGTCGTCCAAAATCTGTTCACTCGGTCTGGAACAAAATGAAAAATAAAAGTATTCCTTTTGAGGAAATATATGATCTTTTTGCTGTCCGCATCATCAGCAACTCCGACATTGACCACGAAAAATCGGACTGCTGGAAAATCTATTCCATCATCACTGACTTTTATCATCCAAGTCCCGATCGTCTCCGGGACTGGATTTCTATGCCCAAAGCCAATGGTTATGAATCCTTACATACAACGGTGATGGGCCCCGACGGCAGATGGGTCGAGGTTCAGATCCGAAGCGAACGGATGGATGAAATCGCGGAGAAGGGTTATGCTGCTCATTGGAAGTACAAAGGCTCTTCTGCCGAAACGCAACTGGATGAATGGATCAAAAAGATCCGGGAACTCCTGGAAAGTCCGGAAGAAAATGCAATGGATTTTATCGACGATTTCAAACTAAATTTATTTGCCGAGGAATTATTTGCCTTTACGCCTAAGGGCGAAATGAAAACCCTCCCGGTGAATTCAACGGCTCTGGATTTTGCGTTCGACATTCATACGAAAGTAGGCGAACAATGTATTGGCGCTAAAGTAAATCACAAACTGGTACCTCTCAGTTATAAATTAAAGAGTGGTGATCAGGTGGAAGTGGTCACCTCCAGCAAACAGACTCCTAAAGAAGACTGGCTTCAGTATGTGGTAACGGCCCGCGCCAAATCAAAAATTAAAAATGCGCTCAAAGAGGAAAAACGAAAGGTGGGCGAAATGGGCAAAGAGATACTCCAGCGCAAACTGGATCATTTAGGTATCGAACTCAACAATCAGACGGCAAACGAATTGTCTAATTTCTATAAATTACCCAGCAGCCTCGAACTTTATTACCGTGTTTCGAAGGGCACTGTCGATCTTCGTCTTTTAAAAGAGTACGCTGAAAACCGCTCCAAATACAGCGGTAAGGGCCAGCACCGGCCTGAAAATACTTCACTGGAAGAATTGGTTACCATTGCCAGGGGCAAGAGTGATATGCTCGTCTTGGGTGAGAACCTGGATAAGATTGATTACCACATGTCCCCCTGCTGCAATCCTATACCCGGGGATGACGTGTTTGGCTTTATCACCGTAGGGGAAGGAATCAAAATACACCGCACCAATTGCCCCAATGCTATTCAATTGATGTCCAATTACGCCTATCGCATCGTGAAGGCCAAATGGACGAACCAGGAAATGATCTCCTTCCTGGCCGGTATCAAAATAATAGGCTTCGACGAAGTGGGTATTGTCAATAACATTACCAAGATCATCTCCAACGATATGAATGTAAACATGCGTTCGATCAGCTTTGACAGTAATGACGGAACTTTTGAAGGTACCATTATGGTATTTGTCCAGGACACGAATCACTTGACGGAACTGACGGAAAGCCTTAAAAAGGTACCGGGGGTTTTGAATATTTACAGGATTGATTCGGCTAATTAGGAATTCATATGACTAGCGAATAGGCAATAGCGAGTAGCCAATAGGGGAAGAAATCCGCATACATTTTCCCCTATTCGCTATTGCCTACTCGCTATTCGCTTCCTTGAATTGGCTATCCTCTATTGGCTAATTTTTTCTACCTTTAAAACATGATTCGCCAGGAAGCAAAAGAGACTGTAAAAAGGATATTTACTGAATTCCTAGAGAAAAATGGCCATCGTAAGACGCCTGAACGATTTGCTATTCTGAATGAGATTTATTCTCTGGAAGGTCATTTCGATATTGAGTCCCTGTACATACAGATGAAGAACAAAAAGTACAGGGTCAGCCGGGCTACACTTTATAATACGATGGAAATAGTATTGGCTTGTAAATTGGTTACCAAACATCAGTTTGGTAAAAATATCGCCCAATTTGAAAAATCATTTGAATACAAACAGCATGATCACCTGATCTGTGAAGATTGTTCTAAAGTATTTGAATTTTGTGATCCGCGGATTCAGCAAATTCAAAAAATGACCGGAGATATTCTGAAGTTTACCATTACCCACCATGCACTTACCTTTTATGGTAAATGCAGCCTTATCAGCAATGGTGGAGTTTGCGAAAATTTTGCTAAAAAAAAACAGCTAACTAAAACACAACCTGTATGAATTTTGAATATACCCATCATAAATCAGACGACATCCATCAATTTACGCTTCAGGGTGACCTGATCGAAAAAGGTCAGGCGGTGCAGATGCTTTATGAAATTGAACGCTTTATCGAAAAGAAAGAAAACAAATTTATACTGGACCTCACTGCACTGCGCTATATGAATAGTACAGGACTTAATATTTTAATTAATGTACTTACTAAATCCCGTAAAGCGGGAGGGGATCTGGCTATTTTCGGTTTAACTCCTAAAGTGAGCGAGTTGCTGGTGATAACTAAACTTGATACCATTTTCAATATCGTTTCTTCCCGCGAGGAAGCCATAAAAAAACTAACGAATAATCTTTAGGGCAAATGATAAAAGTTGACGTACTGCTTGGACTTCAGTGGGGTGATGAAGGAAAAGGAAAAATTGTGGATGTATTAACTCCGAAGTATGATATCATTGGACGTTTTCAGGGAGGACCAAATGCGGGACATACCCTGGAGTTTAATGGAATTAAGCATGTTTTGCACACAATTCCTTCCGGTATATTCCACGAAAAATCGATCAATATTGTTGGTAACGGGGTAGTCATTGATCCGGTTATTTTCAAAAAAGAAATAGATGCACTCAAAAAACTGGGAGTGGATGTCAAATCCAGGTTGCTGCTATCAAAGCGAGCCCATCTCATCCTTCCGACGCATCGCCTGATCGATGCTGCATCAGAAGCCGCCAAAGGAAAAGAAAAAATCGGTTCTACCCTAAAAGGTATTGGTCCGACCTATATGGATAAAACGGGAAGAAACGGCCTTCGGGTGGGCGATATTGTTTTGCCTGATTTCAAGGATAAATACAAGGCCCTGGTTGAAAAACATAAGCAATTATTAAAGTACCATGATTTCAAATATGATCTGAGCGAGCTGGAACAAGCCTGGTTTGAGGGTATAGAAGTGTTAAAGACACTTCAGCTCATCGAGAGTGAGCATTACATCAATCAGGCCCTGATCAATGGTCAATCAATTCTCGCGGAAGGTGCACAGGGTTCCATGCTCGATATCGATTTCGGATCTTATCCTTTTGTAACTTCCTCGAGTACCATTTGTGCAGGTGCCTGTACAGGTCTGGGCATTGCTCCCAATAAAATAGGTGAAGTGCTGGGTATATTCAAAGCTTATTGTACCCGTGTTGGCAGCGGCCCTTTCCCAACGGAATTAAACGATGCCACCGGTGAAAATATCCGGAAGACAGGTAATGAATTCGGTTCTACCACGGGTCGTCCCCGGCGCTGCGGCTGGCTTGATCTGCCAGCCCTGCGGTATGCCATTACCATTAACGGTGTCACTCAGCTATTGATGATGAAGGCGGATGTATTGAGTAATTTTCCCACCATCAGGATATGTACGCATTACAAATACGATGGCAAGGTAATTGATTACCTGCCCTACGATATTTCGGCGGAGCATCTGGAACCCGTTTATACGGAAATGAAGGGCTGGAATAAAGATTTAACGGGACTTACCCAAGACGGACAATTGCCGGATGAACTGAACAATTACATACATTTTATTGAAAAAGAAGTAAATGTACCCATCACCGTTGTTTCCGTTGGCCCCGATCGTACGCAAACCATTTTGCGGAATAAAAAGCCGGTTGTTGCATAAGCCATCGGCACTGGTTTTACTGTCACTATTTGCTTTGCTGAGCGTTTCTGACTCCATCTTTGCTCAAAAAATGACGATAAAGCTATTGGGTGCAAATACGCTTGAATCTGATAAAAACCTGGGGGGTGGAGCAGAGAGGTTAATAGGTGATGCTTCCTTCAAAGACGGGAATACCTATATGTATTGTGACAGTGCTTATATCTACGGCAATAATTCGGCGGATGCTTTTGGCCATGTGCATATCGTACAAAACGACACCTTAAACATTTATGGAGATGCCCTTCACTATGATGGGAACGAAAAAAAGGGAGAACTTACAAAAAATGTCAGAATGATCGATAAGGAGATGACGCTCACCAGCAACATCTTGTTTTTTAATACACAAACCCATGTTACCAGCTATATTGGCGGAGGCACTATTATAGACAAAGAAAATACGTTAACGAGTGATAAAGGCTATTATCTTACCCAAACAAAGGAAGTTGCTTTTAAAACAAATGTGATCCTTGTTAACCCCCGCTATACGATGAAGAGTGATACACTGAACTACAATACCTTTACAAAAGTCACTCACTTCCTGGGACCAACAACAATTGTCAGCAAACAGGATTTTATCTATTGCGAAAATGGCTTTTACAATACAAGCACAGACATCGCTCAATTCAATAAAAACGCCTATATCATCAGCAAAAATCAGAAACTAAAAGGGGATAGCTTGTATTATAATAAAAAACAGGGTATTGGTAAGGGTTTCAAAAACATATCCGTTACGGATACGAGTCAGAACATTACGATTACGGGTGACTATGGTTACAGCAATGAATTCAGTAATACGGCCCTGGTGACGGGTAATGCCCTGATGACCCAATTGTTTACCAAAGACACCTTATTTATGCACGCGGATACCTTAAGGGCAGAAAATGATTCTATTTATCGCGTGCTGAAGGCTTTTCACAAAGTTAAGTTCTTCAAAACGGATATGCAGGGAAAATGCGATTCGCTGATTTATACTTACCGGGATTCCGCCATGCATTTATTCCAGGACCCAATTTTATGGGCCGCGCAAAAAAAACAGTTTACTCAGTTAACCGGAGAACGCATTGTATTAAAAACAAGCAAAGGTATTCTTAAAAGTATGGTCCTGACCAATTCTTCTTTTATGATCTCCCAGGAAGATAGTTTGCGTTTTAACCAGATCAAAGGCAAAGTGATGCACGGTTATTTTTTCAACAATGAATTATATAAAATCCGGGTAGATGGAAACGCCCAAAGTGTTTACTATGGGACTGAAATGAAAAAAGAGAAAAAGAAATATGTTGGTGTAAATAAAGTGGATTGTTCCGAAATGCTCATCTTTCTGAAAAACAATCAGGTCAATAAAATAACTTTTTACACTAAACCGGATGCCACGATGTACCCCATCAACGAACTCTCTCCGAAAGAATTGCAATTGAAAGATTTTACCTGGAGGATTGAACAGCGGCCTAAGTCAAAAAGTGATATTTTTGTCTGGTGAAATTACTTGTCCTTACGTCAAGGTTCCCCTTCCCGCTTGAAAAAGGCGACAAGCTACGCATATACAATCAAATCAAACAGCTCAGTAAAAACCATGAGATAACACTCATTACTACCAGCTTTTCGAATGTCAGTACTGAACAGATCCGGGAACTTTATAACTATTGCAAAACCATTCACATTTTCAAAATTGGCCTGGTTCATCAATTTATTAACCTCTGCAGAAGTGTATTCAACGGACTCCCGCTGCAGGTAGGATTGTTTTATCGACCTAAACTCAAAAAACAAATTCATACACTGATTGCCGACATAAAACCGGATGCTATTTATTGTCACCTTATCCGTATGTCCGAATACGTAAAAGAAATCCGGGGTATTCCCAAAACCCTCGACTACATGGATATTTTTTCTAAGGGCATGCAACGAAGGGCCGAACGTTCGGGCTTCGGCATGAGACAGGCCGCCTTATGGGAATACCGTCGTCTGCTGAAATACGAGCGGGCTATCTTCGATTGCTTCGATAACAAAATAATGATCTCTGAACAAGATAAGACATTCATTCCTCATCCTAACAAAAATGAAATTCATGTGATTGAAAACGGCGTAGATACCGATATTTTTCATCCGCTCCCAACAGAAAAGAAATACGACTTGCTGTTCACTGGCAACATGGCTTATCCTCCGAATATTGAAGCTGCTGTTTATGCGGCAACAAAAATAATGCCCTTGCTGCATCAACAAAATCCGGAGATCAATCTTCTGATCGCAGGCATCAATCCCAGCCTTTCTGTCCGGAAGTTACAATCGGACAAGGTGGCCGTACTTGACAACTTCCTGCACATCCGTGATGCTTTTGCTTTGAGCCGCATCAACCTGGCTCCTATGTTGACAAGCATTGGTCTTCAAAATAAAATACTTCAGGCGATGGCGATGAAGGTTCCGAATATTTGCTCTTCCTTGGCGAACAATGCGGTAAAAGCTATTGAAGGAGAAACCATTTTGATTGCGGATACGCCTGAGCAATATGTGAAAAAAATTACAACACTTCTAAACGACGTTAAAAAAGCGGAACAAATAGCGGAAGCAGCTTATTTGTTTGTAGTATCTCATTACAATTGGGCCTCTCAAAATGAGAAAATGGAAAAATTCATTTTCTCCGGAACTCCGCACAAATAATTGCAGCAGCAATACCGGCATTCAGCGACTCTGTTTTCTTACCTCCGGGAATACTTATTTTATGTGTGAGTAATTCCTGCAGCTCCGCTGAAATACCTTTGCTTTCATTTCCAATGACAATCAATGCTTTATCATTGAGTTTTTTAGCATACATCGTTTCGCCACCCAGCACAGCTCCATAACTGATGAAGTCTCCGGTCTTTATCAATTCCGGAAGGTCCGTATAATACATGTTAATTCGTGCGATCGAGCCCATTGTTGCCTGGATCACCTTGGGAT
>JABDFG010000073.1 GCA_013286655.1 Bacteroidota bacterium | reverse complement strand
AAAACCTTCACGGTCGTTCCGCTCATAGGTATGCGCACCAAAATAATCACGCTGAGCCTGGATTAAATTAGCCGGCAACCATCCGCTGCGGAAACTGTCATAATATGCCAATGATGTCATCATGGCCGGGAGCGGAATATGAGCCCCAAGGAGTTTTTAAGCCGTTTGCAAGAGGGGGTGGATAAATTCTCCCGAAGAGGAAAGACTAAAAAAAGCGAATGGGATAGTTTTGCGAAATGCCTGCTCTATCAAAAGGGAGCATTTGATTCTATCTCACTTTATTCCAGCATAGAAAAACAGATAGTGAAATTGGAGAAAAAATGGGAAGTTACTGCCAACCGGATATTTTACCTGGCGGTTCCTCCTAATTCGTTTGAAGAAATTGCTTTGAAAATAGGTACTTCCAGACTGGCTAAAAATAAGTTACAGAGCCGTATTGTAATTGAAAAACCTTTCGGACGGGATCTGGAAAGTGCCAAGCACCTCAATGATTTATTGCATACCATTTTTGACGAATCACAGATTTACCGTATTGATCATTATCTCGGAAAAGAAACAGTACAGAATATTCTTGCCTTTCGTTTTGCCAATGTACTTTATGAGCCGACCTGGAACCGGAATTACATTGATAGCGTTCAAATAACGGTATCTGAACAATTAGGCATTGAGAACAGAGGGAATTATTACGAGACGGCTGGTGCGCTTCGCGATATGATACAGAATCATCTTCTGCAGCTGCTTTGCCTGATCGCCATGGAACCGCCTGTATCTTTTGAGGCAGACGAAGTGCGTAATCGCAAGGTGGATGTGTTGAATGCCTTACGTAAAATAAGCCCTGAAGAAGTTCACCAATGTGCCGTACGCGGTCAATATGGTCCGGGATGGATACAGGGAAAAAAAGTAACAGGATATCGTCAGGAACCGGATGTCCATAAACAGTCTGCTGTTGAAACATTCGCGGCGGTTAAATTATTTATTGATAACTGGAGGTGGCAAGGTGTCCCTTTTTATCTCCGTACAGGTAAGCGTATGAATGAAACAATTTCTGTAATCACCATACAATTCAGACCGGTACCTCATCAATCCTTTCCGAGCGAAGCGACAGGTAACTGGCAGCCGAACCGGCTTATTCTAAATATACAACCTTGCATGGGTATCCGTATCCGTTTCCAGGCAAAGCGTCCCGGACTTAAAATGGTACTCCATCCGGTTGACATGCAATTTAATTATGATAAGTCATCTGCTTCCGGATCTCCGGAAGCTTATGAAACCTTATTGCTGGATATTATGGAGGGAGATTCCACGCTTTTCATGCGTGCCGATCAGGTAGAGGCAGCTTGGAAAATTCTTATGCCCATTATCAATTCATGGGAATCTAACCCATCCATTAACTTTCCGAACTATGAAGCCGGAATGCAGGGGCCGGAAGATGCAGAAGCGCTTATTGCAAAAGACGGACATAGCTGGACGGTAATGCCGGCCGGAAAAAAGTGATTTCCGACTCAACGTATAATCTGAAAATATTTCAGAGCGGAGATGCGCTCAGCAGGGCTGCTGCGGAATTCATTGTTGAAATCTCAGGTAAGTCAATTGCTGAACGGGGAAAATTCCTGATTGCACTTTCAGGAGGGAAAACACCTGAGCAATTGTATTTGCTTTTAGCCGAGCCTTTCTTCCGGGATCAGATGCAGTGGGACAAGACCTTTGTTTTCTGGGGGGATGAGCGTTGTGTGCCTTTGGAAGATGAACGGAATAATGCGCATCAGGCTAAATTGCTGCTGTTGGACAAAATCAATATTCCAGCTCCCAATATTTATCCAATCCCGGTAAATTTATCTCCTGCAGAAGCAGCGAGTAAGTATGAGAAAGAAATGAACTCTTTTTTTGAAGGCGGCTCTCCGCGGCTTGATTTCCTGCTTTTGGGTCTTGGAGAGAACGGGCATACGGCTTCTCTTTTTCCCCGGACAAAAGTAATTGCTGAACGAGCAATGGGTATAAGAGAAGTATACCTGGAAGATGAAAGAATATTCCGGGTTACAATGACAGCACCTTTGATCAATAAAGCACGTCAGATTCTTTTTCTAGTGGGCGGAAAAAATAAAGCAGAGATTCTGAAAAAGGTGCTGAGAGGACCTTATCTACCGGATAGCTATCCCGCACAACTTGTGCGGCCGGAAGCGGGTTGTGTATCCTGGTTTGTCGATCAGGCTGCGGCTTCTTATATTTCCGTATAGTGACAGAAGGTGTTATTCAAGGATTGTCTGCGGTTACCTCCTGTGCGGAGGTGACTTCATCGGGTGTTGTTTCCAAATCCCTGTCAAGAACGTATAATGCATTTCCATTGAGTTTTTCACTATCCGTGATTTTCAATTTGTCTAATAGATTCATGGCCAGTGTTTCTTCCTCTACCTGCTCTTTTACAAACCATTGCATAAAGTTCCAGGTTGCCCAGTCTTCTTCGGTAAGACTCATTTTCACGAGCTTGTAAACTGCATTTGTATTATCCACTTCGTGCTCAAATATTTTTTCAAAACAAATTTTTATACTTGTCGGATTTTCGGGAGGCGCAGGAATGGCGGTTACCTGCACTTTTGCGCCTCTTTTTAATATGTATTCCAATATCTTCATCATATGGTTTCGTTCCTCCTGCGCATGCCGAAAAAGAAAATTGGCTACGCCACCAAATCCTTGGCTTTCAGCCCATGCGGCATAGGATAAATAAATCTGTGAAGCTTGAGCTTCTTTCGTCATTTGCGCATTAAGTGCTGCTGCAATGGTTTTTGAAAGTCTGTCCGTATTCATTTGAAAATTAATTAGAGGTTGAAATTACAGAAGGAGAGGACAAAAGTATTACACGATTCTGTAAATAGATTGCAGAATTCCCATATTAAGGGATGTAAAAATGATGTAATTTATTCTGGTAAATCTGTAACACAAAACGTATTCTCATTAAGCATATTTGCATATAATTAATTATAGCATAATATGGAAGTAGCCCAGTACCTTGGCATTTGGATGGATCATTCGAGCGCTCATTTAATGGAATTTACAGCGGACCCTATTGAAACAAAAACAGTGGAGTCAAAATTTACACATCCGGTGAAAGAACAGAGTCTGCGCAAAAGCGAGCGACTGATGCACAATAAAGAGCAGCACCAGCAGGCTGAGTACTACAAGAAATTGGGAGAGATCATTGAAGGCTATCGGCGGGTGCTTCTCTTTGGTCCTACCGAGGCAAAAGTGGAATTGTTTAACACTCTGAGAGCGGATCAACGTTTTGCAAAAATAAAAATTGAAGTGGAACAAGCGGACAAAATGACAGAAAACCAGCAACATGCTTTTGTCAGGGAGCATTTTTCTAAAAATTAACGAACACTAAAAATTAATTACAATGACAAAGGAAACAAAGTGGTCTATCGACCAGACGCACAGTGAAATTGCCTTCAAGGTAAGACATTTGATGATCGCACATATCCGGGGCAGATTTGAAACGTTTGACGCAAGTGTTTATACAACGGGAAAAAACTTCGCAACTGCTCAAGTTGATTTGTGGATAGATGCTTCTTCCATAGTGACTGGCGATGCAAAACGAGACGAACATTTAAGAGGCGTTGACTTTTTCGATGTTAAGAATCACAAACAAATAACATTCACTTCTAATTCAGTTGAAAAGAGAAATTCGGAAGGTGCTTATGAACTATGGGGGAAATTAACGATGAGAGGGATCAGCAAAGAAATAAAATTAAATGTAGAGTTTGGCGGAATTTCAAAAGATCCCTGGGGAAACGAGAAGGCCGGGTTTACCGTCTCCGGAAAGATCAACAGGAATGATTGGGGACTCACCTGGAATGCGGCGATTGAATCAGGTGGCTTACTCGTGAGTGAAGAGGTGATGATTTCATGTGATGTGGAACTTATTAATAAAGGTCAGAAAGATCTGACAATGGAATTGGAATCCTCCATAGAGGAAAAGGATGTTTTGTAGACTTTAAAACGTGATATAATGATGAATGCGCAAGCCATGAATTTATTTATTGTCGACGACAACAAGCTGACGGTTAACGGACTCAAGCAATATCTGTATAATCGGTTTGGAAGAGATCTGAATATATCTACATTTTATTCGGGAGAAAGTTGTCTGGAAAAAGTTGACCAGAACACAAATTTCGTTATCCTGGATTACTTTTTGAAAGGCAAAAATGGAAATGAAATTCTTAAATCAATAAAAAAGATTAATCCAAAAACGGAGGTGATTATGTTATCTTCCAATGAGGATGTCGGAGTTGCAATTGAATCTTTCCGGGAAGGAGCGACGGACTATTTGGTGAAAAATGGTGATGCCTGGAGAAAAATAATTCCACATGTTCACAAAGCCATCGTTGGTCCTATCCGTCGGATGGCAAAAGAGTACAGACTTTCGACGTTTACGTCCATTTTATTTGGCCTGTTTGTATTGATCGGGATTATTGTTGTCATCGTTTTGAAGTTCCATCCGGCGGTGAAGTAATGGTGTGGGCTGACGCAACTACATTAGTTAATAGTGACATATTAAATCTGTAAATAAATTTTTAAAAATGGCAACTTCTCTAAACGAAAAACTGACGTTAACTCCGGTATTAAAATTTGAATTACCATCCTTGCCTTATGCTTATGATGCGTTGGAACCATTCATTGACAAATTGACGATGCAGATCCATCATGATAAGCATCACGGAACGTATGTGAGTAACCTGAACAAAGCTCTGGAAGAATGTAAAGAACGTCCCGCCTCATTGAAGGAAATTATTCAGAATATATCTGCTTATCCCACAGCTATCCGTAATAATGCCGGCGGACATTTTAACCATTCCTTTTTCTGGAAGTCTATGAAACCAAAGAATGGAGAGCAGCCCTTGGTGAAATTGTCGGAAGCTATCAATCATTCATTCGGATCATTTAATACTTTTAAAAGCATGTTTACAGAGGCTGCCACGAAACATTTTGGTTCGGGCTGGACCTGGCTGGTAATCAGAAATAATAAACTGGAAATTGGCAGTACGCCAAATCAGGATAATCCTTTAATGGATGTTTCTGACTTTAAAGGAATACCCATTCTGGGGCTGGATATATGGGAACATGCCTATTATCTTAAGTACCAGAATAAAAGAATAGATTATATTAATGCATGGTGGGACATTGTAAATTGGGATGAAGTGACTAATAATTTTCAAAGGGCCAATTAGAACAGACGACCTCATAAGGTTGTTCTGTTTTAATGTAATAATAAAACAAAAATAGTAGCACATGGAAAAGAAGACTGAGAAAAAGCAAATGAAAACTTTGGTAGAATGTATGGCCGGACTTCTGCAAGAGGGTTTCGGGGAGAACTTTACCATAAAAGAAACAGGACTGTTTGCCGGAGACGGAAAAAGGTATAGCCCCGAAGAAGTTAAAATTCTCAATTTTTATCGTTTCGAAGGGGATAGTGATCCTGCAGATAGCGCCATTCTGTATGCGATTGAAACATCAGATGGTAAAAAGGGCATGATTTCGGATGCTTATGGTCCCTATTCGGATAGTAAAACCACCAAGTTTATGATGGAAGTGGAAGGAATAACTAAAAAGGCTCATGCTTAAAAGTTTTATTCACCTAGTCATTGTTGTTATGATGGTCCGTTTAAATTATAGCTGTACGAATGCAACCCCGGATATGGATAAGAGGGCGAATGATAAAAAAGCGGCAGAGGAACAGAATAATTCGAAATTCGACCGGATTGGTAAACAGGATGCCAGCTATGTAGTGGATATCTATGCCCGTGAATTGTACGAAATGGAATTTGCAGCCTGCGCAAAGGAAATGGCATCCAGACAGGATGTTAAAGCTTTGTCAGATACAGTCATTACCATTCACAACCTGATCACCGATTCTATGAAAGAACTGGCAGAAAAAAAGGGAATCACATTACCTTTGCAATTGGATCAGGATAAAGTCGATGAGATTCGTAAAACAGTTGAAAAAGAGAAAGAATATTTTGATCAATACTTTACAGATAAGGTGGTAACTGATCATAAGGACATTCTGAAATTGTTTCAGAAAGCTTCCGATGATGCGAATGATGCCGGAATAAGTAATTTTTTTAGTTCAAGGCAGGAACAGTTGAAAATTTTGCTGACCAGGGCTCTTCAAACCCGGGAACGTTTAAAAGAGTAAACGGATCTCTTCAATAAAACTCGTAGGTATATATTTTTACTGCACTGAGTTTATTCTCGCCATCATAGGTTTCTTTTTTAACCCTCAACCCTTTCCCGTTATAGAAATATACAAATCTGTGATCCTGCTTGTTGTTGGCATTTAAATGAATCTCGTTTGATTTGGCACCATTGACAGTATAAGTATAGGTTATTTTTTTTACCTGATTTCCATTTGCGTCGTATTCTGTTTCTTCTGTTTTATTGTTGTCGGAATCGAATTTAAAAATTTTCCGGCTGTTTTTTTCCGGGGTCAGAGTTGGAATGTCATTGGGATCATCCTCTTTATAGCCATTATTTTTCTTTCCCTTTTTTTTAGAACCGTTTTCAGCATAAGTTGTTTCTTCAACGACATTGTCGTTTCTATCGTATTTTTCCGTTTCTTTATTTTTAATGCCGCCATCCGGATTAAAATCGGTTTTTTCGATCACTTTTCCATTTTTGCCGTAAAGGGTATAGCTGTCTTTATAAGTTATCTCTTTCCCTTCATCTGTGACCGTCACAAGTTCTGAAATGGATTTTACCCTGTTTAGCCGGAGTTCTTTTTTCCCCTGAGCGAATGAAAAACTGGAAAGACAAGTCAGTATCGAAAAAACTGACAGGTGTATGGAAAATGAATTTCTCATAGCTTTTAGTATAAGTTGTGTGCAAATCCTAACCCGATTACAAAATTGGTGTTTGCTGCGGGGATATTAAAATAAGGCTCTATCATATAATAAAGTTCCAGCTCATTTACAGCATCCATGCGATAAAAGCAGCCCGCAAAATAGCGGGCGTGGTCAAATTGGACACCATCGTATTGATTGGCGTTAATGTGATAATAGAATTCTGTCGCTACATAAGGGACATAACGCAAGCCAAGCCGGTACTTAACAGTGACTTTGCTGCGCAAATAATTGTAAGGAACGTTCCAGGTAGCGGAAGTATAAATATTATTGTATTGTGTCTGGATCATCTCGCGGGAATAAAAAATAAAATGACGGTATTTTACTTTCAAAACATAGTCAAAATAAAACTGGTGTTCGTAACTTACAAAGCCTGTCATCAGTCTGTCCGCAATGGGAACGTAGGCAACTGTGAAATGAAGGTATTTTTTGTATTTATACGTGAGGCCCAGATCTGTGTAAATATAACTGGGGAGGGTCATGTTTTCCGTTAATTTTCCTTCTTCGTTGATGTGCCAGTTCCATTTCAAGGTCAGATTTTTCTCTACGTAAATGTTTTCCCATAGTTGCGCATCATTATATTCGGGCCCCCCTCTGTAACTTGTTGGAACCAGGTATTTCTGGGCCAGTAGCTCTCTGTTCCCAAGAGCCCAAAGTAACAATAGGAGCAGTATTCGGATCAATGGTAAATCTTTATAGCAGGAAGATTGACAACCTGTTTTTTTCCTGTAATGGATACGTTCAGCACAACGGCGCTATCAACTGCATTGGTTTTGTGAGACCTGGAATAAGTAAAGACAGTGTAATGCCCTTCTCTCAGGTACTGAAAATCAAATGAGCCGTCATAACTGGTTCTTTGAGAGGCATCAATCGCGACATCTTCTCCATAAAGGATATTCACCTGTAAATTGCCTATCCCACCTGAGTCCAGTTTTACATTAAATGTTTTATCATACGTTATACCGGTGACCTTGCCGCTTATGCTTGCCTCTCCTCCAATCCCAGGACCTTTCTGACAGGATATTTCAACTAATGAAATGCTGGTAATCACTAAAAGAATTACAAGGCATCTACTGGTCATCAAGCTTAATAAGTTTTTTAAAGGAAACATAGTCGTCTATTGTTAACCGGACGCTGTATATTCCTGCGCTTAAGTTTCCGGGCTGAATTTCTTCCTGGTAATTTCCGGGAACCCGGTTACCTTCAAATCCCTGAATAATTTTTGATCCTACTGCGTTAAAGAACTCCAGTTTTACTTTTGAGTTGCTGTTAATAGTATAGTTAACGACAAAGGCAGAAGAAGTAGGGTTGGGATAAATTGTCAAAGCAGGATCAGGATGAATTTCTTTTATTCCAGCTGGTGTAAGACAGTGTCCCATTATTACAGCATCCAGCCAGACGAGACGGTTGGCTACCCATGTTTTTAAATCAGTTAATTCGGTTGCATAGGTAGCCCCAATTTCATTTTGGGGGTTAGGCCAGATGTAAGCTCCTATCACCGGCCACTGAGTAAAATTACGGGGCGCTGATTCTGACAATGCATTTGCAGAAGAATCGATGTAACGATATAGGTTATTGTCACTTAGTATATTTTGACGTAACTGATTCCATCGGCAATAAAGGTTGTTTACGAAATTGCTGTCTTGCATAAAACGCGTCCACCAGGAGGGCATAGGATATACCGTGTCACTTATCTGAAATTGCCAGCCGATTGGACTAAAAGCATTCCCATAATTACAATTATGCCAGGCAATATCGAAATCCCAAACCGGACCAATGTGTAATTTTCCGCCATTGCTGTTATTGTCTTTATACAGATAGGTGCTTAACCTGTAGGCGTCTGCATTCTTACTGAACTCCTGGAGGATCAAAAAATCAATAAAGGAATTTACATCCACATAATTGGAATATCCACTGCTTACGTTAGCATAAGAAGGGGAATTCATAACTGTTTCAAATGTGTCGAGTACACTTTGAATGTAGGATTGCTGAGCGCCCGTGATCTCCGTACTTTTTGGATAGGCGTACTGATAAAAGAAATGATTATGAGGGGTGGAGTCTCCTGGTAATAGAGAATACCAACCGCTTCCAGCTCCCCCTGGTCTGTCAATTTCGACAATGTAGCCGCCGGTGACTTCAGGAAAGGAATTCTCCGCGCTTGTCATTTTTGAAATGTCAATTCTGTTTTTACCCTGTTTCAGTGTTTCCTGTAAAACATAGATTCCCCAGTATTCATTATTAATAACGACTTCCACATTCCGTATACGAGGGGAATAGTGTCCCATTTCTCTGTAAAGGTCATAGGTCATCGGATCCCTTATCAGGCTTTTGTCCTGGTAAGGTGCTACCAGGTCCCAGTCATTGTCAGAAGGCATTCCCAGCAGGGGTACGTTTAGCTGGTTGCCGGATGCATCACTCGTCTGAAGATTAAAGGATTGCTTTTCAAAATACCGGGTGCTGTTTCCGCGAATATGAATGGTAGTTTTACCACTATAGTTATTCCAGGGATCGGTTAGGTTATTTCGTATTCCTACACCGTTGTCTATTATTCCCATATTCACCAGGATAGTCGAATCTCCGAGAACCTGATTATTGGTATTGATCACAACAATGGGCAAGTTGGAAGAAGTAAATTTTACGGGTTTAGGTGGTGTATAGCCAAATGAAATACTCCAGCTGAGAACGCTGCCAGAATCGATGAATGCAACCGCATCCTGGACGATAAGCTGCCATGTGCCATTTCCTGCCTGACCATTGTTAAACCGCCCCAGGTATCCGATCGGCCGGTAACTACCGGTATAAGGGGCTGTCCCCAGTGTTACAGAAGAACCCGCAGTGTTTTCAAAACAGGTATTGAAATAGCTCGCACCGCTGCAGCTGCTTCCTTCTGTCAGTTCAACGGTTTCCCCATTGGGTGATTCCAGGTAAATGTATAATTCCTGAACTGCAGGGTGATTAATATTAACGCATACCTGGCTTAAGCCGAAATTGCTGTCCAATACGGCTGGACTTAAACCAGTGACCGGAACATTGAAATAAGTGTTTGTCCCATTATTAAGAATTTTTCCTGTGCTTCCCACGAAAAGCTGAGCTTTCATGCATAAAAAGAGCAGCAGAAACAATGCGGAGAAGGCGTTTTTCATAATTCAAAGGTATTCCCGGAATACTTGCTTTGCCGTGATTTTCGTTCGTTTTGCATTTTAAGTAGCTGAAGCCGGGAAAAAGATAGATTTCCATACAATTTTTATCCGTACCGAACGTCCTCAGTTATAAGGGTCGCTGAAGGCGGAATTATAATAGCCAGAAACAGAAAATGGATAGCCCGTCCCGAGAAATGGCGTCTTCCCATTGAGAAACAGAACAGAAAAAACAGCTGCAAATGAAAAAGATGAAGCAACTTATCCGGATCAGTTTTCTGATGTTCAACTTGTTGCATTCCGCCAAAAATATTTATTCACAAGCTATTTCCGGCCATTTTTTTGGTGAAAATGCCTGGATGTCGGATACGATTGGCAATTACACCGCCTGTACGGATCCTCCCTGTATCCTAAATGGAAAGTTGCAGAAACAATGGGGTGCCATCAAAGGCAGCAACGCCTCTATTATTCGTTTTGGAGGAACGGCAGCTGATAAAAACCGGCCAACCGATTACCAATACATCCGGATGATTGATTCTATCCGGGCCAATGGAATGGAGCCGATTATTCAAATTCCATTTTTCAACTTCCGTTATACTGCCCAGGAGGCTGGAGATATTGTTAAGTTTATCAATATTACGGAAGGTAAAAAGATTAAATACTGGATCATTGGAAACGAGCCGGACTTGAGTTATTCCTATACCAGCTCTTCCCAGGTAGCCAGGTATTTCAAGCCTTTCGCTACTCAAATGAAAAGTACGGATCCCTCTATTTTTATTATCGGACCTGAGCTCGCATGGTTCAATCAGCCTATTCTTGCCGGGTTGACTACGCCCGGAGGACCGGATGATATAACGGGCAAAGACTCCCTGGGAAATTATTACCTGGATGTTATTTCTTTTCATACGTATCCTTTTGATGGTACACAAACCAGGGCGGATGTTATTTCGAAATTGACGGCGCCGGGGTCTTTACAGGATAATTTAACATACCTCAGCACACAGGTTGCTGCTTGCAATACTGCTCACAACAGAACGGGTAGTTCTGCGCTTAAAACAGCTATTACGGAAGCCAATATTGATTATCAGAACAGTTCTTCTGACAATTTAGATGGAGTGGGTGCCAATAGCTTTATCGGGGGGCAGTTTGTTGCGGAAATGATGGGTATTGGAATGAAAAACGGAATTGATTTTATCAACCTCTGGAGTGTCATAGAAGGAAATGGTACAAGCAGCAATATTGGTTTTGTGGATGCCATCACGTATGATAAAAAACCGGAGTATTTTCATTTTCAACTTCTTTCCCAGAATTTTAAAGGAAATTATGTGGAAGGAGCCACCGGTAATACCAATGTTAAGTCATTTGGAAGTCAGGATGGGCAGCAGGTTTGTGTTTTGATTTTAAATGAAGATCAAACCACTAATTATAATTTTACTGTCCGCCTGAATATGGATAAAATTACCGGCGCTGATTCTTTAATATTATTGATTCCAAGCAGGTTAACCTCTTTCACCTTAAATTCAGGGCTGGATTTAGGAACGATCATCGTAATATTAGCCAAATCAGACATTGCCCCCGAAAGATCATGACAAGCAACACCTAATCCTCCATTGATAATGGGAGGAAATTCCCATCCAAGCATCAGTACCTTTGGCAGACCATCTTTCATTTGAAGAAAAAGATTAGAAACGAGCCGTAAAACTAGGAAGTGATACGATTGCCGTTTCTAATATTCGCCTGCAAGGCTTTTTTAATAGCCAGAACACGTTATAAGGAAGTCTTGACCTGACTCCTTTTCAGAAGAATTATTTTTTCAGTAAAATTTCCTTCGTCACTACCTGCTCTCCCGCAATGACCCGCAACAGGTAAATTCCATCAGCAGAGCCTTCCGCAAATCTCAGCTGTTCGTTTCCATTCAGGAAAGCGGAATTTTTGTGGAAAACTTCCTGGCCCGCAGCGTTCATAAGGTCAAGCTCAATATTATTTTGAATAGAATTCTCTGCATTTAGCTCAACAGTGAAGGCTCCCGTGGAAGGATTTG
>JABDFG010000072.1:5298-12262 GCA_013286655.1 Bacteroidota bacterium | reverse complement strand
AATACGAAGATCTGAACTTGTCTATCAAGATGTCAAAGAACAAATATATAATCAATTGAAAATGAACTTAATCTAACCGGACACTACTGATATGTATTATTTGCTTTAAAAAGAAAAAATACTACTTAAATGCAGAATTTGGATGATTCATAATGAAAACATTTTGATTTGACATACACTTGCTGTAGTGATAGTTTTACATTGAAAATTGGGCAACAGCAAACTGAAGGCAAGAATTAACAATTAAAAACTATTTAACATGAAAAAAGCGGAATTGAAAAAAAAGTTGAATTTAAACAAACGGAATGTAGTAAAATTAAGTGGATTAGAAATCAGTAAACTTGCAGGGGGATACCTGGCACAGACAGGGTCTGTGCATACTCAGCTTGATTGCACACACCCTCCACAGTGCACTCCAACTATATAACCGTGTGTATTTTCATTTATTTTTAGCTTTCCTAAAGAGGCTGTTAGAATTTTATTAAATTTTAACAGCCTCTTATATCATCTATATGGGGGAAATATCTAATATTTGGAAAAGATAAAATACGATTTGACCATTATGTGGAAGCCCTTATTAGCAGGAGATTCAAGAACAAGAGCCGAACTTAAAATTGATGAAATTGCCGAAATACTTTCTTCATCAGTAGAAAATATTGAGAACATTAGTTTAATGGGCAAAGCCGGAGGCTTAGCACTTTTTTTTGCCTACTACGGAAGATACAAAAACAGCGATAAACACATTGATTTGTGTAATGATGTATTGGAAAAAATAATTGATTTGTCCAACACAATCGCTATTCATTATCCATTTTCAATGGGGATTTCCGGTGCCCTATGGGCGATACAACATCTCTGCGACAATGGCTTTATTGAAACAGATTTTGAGGAATTATTTTCTGAAGCAGATGAGGATATTAAAAATGACATGATTTTAAATATGCAGGAAGGCGAGCATAATTACGATTTCCTTCGCGGATCCATGGGTATTGCATTTTATTTTTTAAAAAGAAATAACGAGAAATGCGATGTATACACAGAGATGTTTTTAGAGGAATTGACAAAAAGTGCCATCAGTGATAAGGATAAAATGACCGTTAGGTGGAAATCTACAATTGTCGGAAAGGAGAGCAAAGTTAAACAGGTTTATGATTTCGGTCTTTCTCACGGAATGGCAAGTATCATTAATTTTTTATCCCGGTACCTGCAAAAAAGACCTGACAAGGGAGAGTATTTGAAGTTATTATTGGGTGCAATTAATTATTTTAAAGAACATGTGCAGGACCCGAAAATTTATCAATCCTATTTTCCGGTTTGGCTTGAACTGCATGAAAGTTTACCCAACCCGAGTAGATTGGCATGGTGTTACGGCGATTTGGGGATAGGAATTAGCTTGTTTAGGGCTGCAAAAGTGTTAAATGATAAGAAACTAGAACAATACGTGTTAGCTATTCTGAAGTATACGGCAAGTCGCGTAAATCCAGAGGCCGAGCTTGTAACAGATGCCGGTTTATGTCATGGTGCTATGGGAAATGCTCTCTTGTTTCACAGATTGTTTAACGAAACAATGGTAAAAGAATTTGAAGATGCCGCTTCCCATTGGTATAACGTCGGTTTGAATATGGCAACCTATAAAAATGGACTTGCGGGGTTCAATGCACGTATGGTTAAGCAAGCGGCTGATGTAGATTATGGTTTCTTAACAGGAATTGCCGGCATAGGGCTTGCTTTAATATCAGCTATTTCTGATATCGAACCTAAATGGGATGAATGCATGTTAATTTCATAACAGTCATGATTAGGCTGGGTTTCGATGCCGCTATTCCGAAAAAAGACAGTTTAATATAGGATTTGGATAATTCATAATGGAGACATTTTGATTTGACATGCGCTTGTTGTAGTGATAGCTTTGTATATAGAAATATTGGGCAACAGCATACTGAAGGGAAACAACCGCATTTAAAAAAATAATTCACATGAAAAAAATCAGGTTTGAAAAAAAGCTCGACTTAAAAAAAGAAACCGTAGTTAAGTTGGACGACAGTAAGATGAATCGCATTAATGGCGGATACCTCGCTTTCTCAAAAAAACCAATGTGCTCAGATAATAGTTGTGTGGAGTGTTAAATCAAATAACTATAATACCGGGCAGCGGCGAACTGAAGGAGTAACAATTTAAAACTAATCAAAATGAAAAAAGTAAAATTTGAAAAAAAACTGAGTTTGAAAAAACAAACTATAGTTAATTTGAGTGAAGTGCAATTGAATAATGTTAATGGTGGTAATAAGCCCCAAACATATAGTTGTGCTACATGTGCACCCCACTGTGATTATACCTGGTAATTTTTGTATTACCTGGAGCGTAGACACTTTGTGTAGGCGCAAGTCATTGGCGGGTTGGTAAGTAATGTTGTACCAGTAAAAGGGCAGGGCTAATAACCCTGCTTTTTTTATACCGGGATTGCAGCCGCAAAAAAGACATAAATTTTATTTGCTAAATGGAGCAGGGATCGGATTTTGTTTTTGCGCGATCCGGCTGAGTTTCGTAAGTACCCCCTGTTCCGAAATTAAATTTTTGGACAATTAATAATGAATCATTTTTTGCAAAGTTTAATTATTTTAAAAGGACACTTTGTGCATACTATTTACTTTAAAAAGGGAAAATATCTTCTTAGGGATAGAATTTGGACAATTCATAATAGGGATATTTTGATTTGACATCCACTTGTTGTAGTAATAGCTTTACATTAAAAATTGGGCAACAGCAAACTGAAGGCAAAAGGTAAAAAACTAAAAGTAAAAAAATGAAAAGGATAAAATTTGAAAAAAAACTGAATTTGAAAAAAGAGCTTATTGCTAATTTAACTCATTCACAAATGAATTTTATTAATGGTGGAGAAACGATAAAAACGCTTTCTGCCCCAAATTCACGAGTGTGGTGTTGCAATGACATCTAATCTCTTAGGTGTCAGTTCCCCGCGGCTTGCTGCGTAATCTTTTTAGCTTTGCTCTATAGAGCAAAGCTAAAATATTCATAAATCACATAATATATTGGTACTCCTTTATAGCATTATGTATGTCTAGCCAAATATAAACGAACAGTTGTAGTGATAGCTTTACATTAAAAATAGTTGGGCAACAACATCCTGAAAAAACTAATAATTAAAAACAATCAAAATGAAAACGAAAAGGGCAAAATTTGAAAAGAAACTAAGTGTGAACAAACAAATCGTAGTAAATTTGAATCACAGTAAAATGGGAATTATAAATGGAGGTTTTTTGGCGAAGTCGCACAACCCCCTCGGACCTAACTGCTTTACCAGCATTGAGAACTGCTAAGCATAATTCTAGCAGAGATAAAAACCCAAAAAGGAAAGGCCAGCTGAGAAGCTGGCTTTGTCGTACGTTTATTGTAATGATAGCTTTACATTAATATTGGGCGAAGAAAATAACATAAAAACTAAATAAGATGAAAAAAATAAAATTTGAAAAAAAACTAAGTCTGAAGAAGGAAACAATAGTAAAGTTCAATAATTCTGAAATGATCCAGGTTATGGGAGGAGTGTATATAAGTGGGTTATGTACTAATCCATTACTATGTACGCATACTGTTTCTTTTCACAGTTGTTAAGTGCAGTTAAAATTATTGGGCAACAGCAAACGGAAGAAAAATCAAAAATTAAAAACAATCAAAATGAAAAAGGTCAAATTTTCAAAAAAGCTGAGTTTAAGTAAAGAGGTTGTAGTTAACTTAAGCAACGGAAGGATGAATGGAATTTATGGTGGTAACCGTTTAGGTAATACGCAAGCTCCAACTTGTCAAAAAGCCTGTAATACTGTTCAGGGAGTTTGCACAGCATCCGCTAATTGCGGTGGTGGAAGTGCTGCTTGCACTGTTACCTGCAATAGTATTATCTGTGAAACAGATGTTTGTAGTGTTGGCTGTGGTACTGAGATCTGTTAAATTGGCAGATATTCCTACAGGTATTCTGACTAATTAAAGCCTCTGAATCCAAATGAAAAAAGCGGGGCTAATAACCTCGCTTTGATTGGATATCCATTTATTGCACTGATAGCTTTGTTTATACGAATATTGGGCAACAGCAATCTGAAGAAAATAACGTAAAAACTAAATCAAAATGAAAAAGATCAAAATCGAGAAAAAGCTAAATTTGAAAAGGGATGTAATTTCCCGACTTGGGTTTGAAAAATTAAAAAACGTGGCGGGTGGATATCTTGTAGCAACTAATTCGTATCGCAGTGGAGATCATTGCTGTGATCCATGTCCCCTTTGATGAGAATTTTAGAATAAGTTTCTCATCAAGCCGAATAAATAATTTTAGCAGAAATCTGATAAAGCTGTCATGGGTATCATGCCTTGGCAGCTTTGTTATTTGCATACCTTTGAGCTTTTATGCTTACTATCAAAAATAATTTTGAATGAGTCAGTGGAAACCTTTATTAACAGGAAATTCAAAGAAGGCTGCAGAAATTAAACTCGGTGAAATAGCGGCAATTCTGAGTTTAGAAGTCAAAAATGTTGATTCGATTAATTTGATGGGTGGCGGAGGCGGTCTTTCCCTTTTTCTGGCTTATTACGGAAGGTATAAAGGGAGTAATGAACATATTGATTTGTGCAATGACGTTTTGAACAAAATTATTGATTTATGCAATGAGACCGATCCTTATTATCCTTTTGCCGAAGGGATTACGGGTATGTGCTGGACTATGCAACATCTAAATGATAATAATTTTATTGAAGCAAATGTAAACGAGTTATTCACTGACCTGGATGAAATCCTGAAAGATGAAATTATATACTTTATTCAAGAAAGCGATTTTGGGTACGATTTTTTTCACGGTGCATTAGGGATGGCCTTTTATTTACTGAAAAACAACAACAAGAAGTGTGATGAATATATAGAGCTATTTTTAAATGAATTGAAAAAAAAATGTAATTATAATAATGCACTTAAAACAGTTAAATTGAAATCAAAAGTTTCAGATAGAAAGTTGGAGGTTCGTTCCGTTTATAATTTCAGCCTTTCACATGGAATGGCCGGCATCATTAATTTTTTAGCCAAGTATATTCAGAAGATAGAAAATAAGGAAGAGCATTTGCAACTTTTGACAGGATTAATCAATTATTTTAAAAATCATGAACAAGATCCCAATGTTTACAAATCCTATTTTCCTAACTGGCTGGATGAGACTGAAACGCCAAACTCAAGCCGTTTAGCCTGGTGTTATGGTGATTTGGGTATTGGATTAAGCCTATACCGAGCAGCAAATTTGCTCAACGATGATAATTTAAAACAATACAGTTTATCCGTTTTAAAACATACTACCACAAGAATAAATCCTGAAGTGGAACAGGTTTATGATGCCGGTTTATGTCATGGAGCCACAGGAAATGCTCATATATATCACCGGCTATTTAACGAAACAGGGATAGAAGAATTCCGGAATACTGCTATTTATTGGCATGAAGTTGGGTTGCGTATGGCAAAATATAAGGATGGACTCGCTGGTTATAAGTACCTGGCTGGAGCAAATAAACTTGTGAATGACACAGGATTTTTGAATGGAATTGCGGGCATTGGTTTATCACTGATTTCAGCCATTTCAGATATTGAACCTAAATGGGATGAGTGCCTGCTGATTTCCTAAGGCAAGGGGGGTAGTAATGGAAACCTCGGTTGTGAAGCAATAAATGTAATCCTGAGAGGAAACATAATACTACCATTTAGTTCTGGTCAGTTCCTATAAAAGATACTGACTAGTTTGAAAATCATTTTGAACTTCCTTTTTTACTCTGATCAGATTTTTTTGAATGATAGGCTGAGTTTCAATGCCCTTGTTCTGAAATAGGTTAGAGATTTCCATAAATGCACCTGCAGACCACATTTTATTAAATGTCAGATTATGGTATTTTATTGGTCAGGAGCTTAATGTTTGAAATAATAATTCATATTAGATACTTTAAAAACTAATTTTTATCCTATTAAATAATGAATTTGCCATAAACAGATGTTTAATGTTGAACCATATATTTAATTGACAAATTGAAACCTAAAGTTTAATTTTAATTCCGGATAATAATTCCTAATTGGGCAACAGCATTCTGAAGAAAAAACGACAATTAAAACTGACCAACATGAAAAGTGTGAGATTTAAGAAAAAACTAAGTATGAACAAACAAACCGTAGTAAGTTTGAATCACAGTAAAATGGGAATTATAAATGGCGGTTTTTTGGCGAAGTCGCACAACCCCAACGGAACTGACTGCTATACCAGCATTCAGAACTGCTAGCATAATTCAAGTGGAGATAAAAACCCCAAAACGAAAGGCTAGTTGAAAAGCCGGCCTTTCGTTTTCATTGTGTCAGAAGCGGATTAAATACACAAGGCTGGATTAAGAACGTGAACAGGGATGAACTAAGGACAGGTATTTTTTTCGCAACTATGCCTAGAATCAAATTTATTACTTGGGCAACAGCATTCGGAACAGAACTAATTTAAAACCAATTGACATGAAAAAGATCAAATTTGAAAAAAAGCTGGGTTTGAAAAAAGAAGTTGTGGCAAAATTAAATAATGAGGAAATGAATGGTCTGAAGGGTGGAAATTTATCTGGTCTGAACACTACGATACCTTCTACTACGACTTGCACTTTAGGCCACTGTTATTAAATTTTAATTCTATAAAAGAGCAGGGCTAATCACCCTTCTTTTTTTATAATATTCCCTACTGCTTTAACAGTAGCCGTAGCTTTAAAAAGTTATGGTCATCTGGTTTAAACATTTTAACTTAAAACATTGAATTTTGGTAAAAAGTATCTCCTACCATTTCAGATTCTTATGTAAAACCGAAGATTGAATTTTTTGGCAATTAATAATAGAACCGATTTGTGAAATTTTTTTGTTGAAAAAATGGCTGAATTTATGTTTTATTCAACTTAAAAA
>JABDFG010000072.1:0-5198 GCA_013286655.1 Bacteroidota bacterium | reverse complement strand
GAAGATTGAATTTTTTGGCAATTAATAATAGAACCGATTTGTGAAATTTTTTTGTTGAAAAAATGGCTGAATTTATGTTTTATTCAACTTAAAAAGAAAAAACGCCTACTTAAATATAATATTTGGATGATTCATAATAAACGTATTTTGATTTGACATCTGCTCGTTGTGGTGATAGCTTTATATTAAAAACAATTGGGCAACAGCAAACTGAAGAAAAATAATAGCAAAACTAATCACATGAAAAAGGTAAAATTTGAAAAAAAGTTAAGTGTAAAAAAAGAAACTGTCACCAAATTAAATAAAGTTCAAATGAATATTGTTCATGGAGGCAATCTGGCTGAAACCCATCCTGTGGGAGTTTGTAGTTGTAATGGAGAGTGCTAAGCATAGAATATACACAGAGTATTGGGCAACAGCAAACTGAAGGACTTTTTGGGGTACTTACGCTAATCCTGTTAAAAAGTGTACACTTAATTTGCAGTTATTGTGATGGTGAAATCAATAGAATATCTGAAATAATCCCTCAGAAGTTCATTTTTCTTCCTTTTTCCTCCAAAACATTGCTATTTTCGGCCCCTGTTAAATGACTTCGTTAGCTCAGTTGGTAGAGCAGCTGACTCTTAGTCTAAATCCAGATCTCCTAGAGTATAATACTGATAAGCCTTTCACCCATTCTGCATTTTAATATGCATGTAATTTGCAAGTTTAGCCTGGTTAATATTAATTGATTGGTTTTAGTCTGGTAGATTAAATGCTTGTTTTACTTCAGTGTAATTCTTGTAGTTTACACTAGGGTGATATGCCTTCATTGCAGGGGGAATAACAACAAGTTTAAAATAACTAACAGGATCTAAATTAGTGCTTGTAATTGTAGCGCTGCCGGACAGCACATCTACACTTAAAGTACCAACCGAATATTCATATGTATACCTGATGCCATTAAATTGGTTTGTACCATTCCATTCATGCCATAAAGTATCATTAGGAGATACAAATAATTGTAAAGTGCCGCTATTAATGACTTCCTGTGTAATTGCTGTGGTAAGAAATGTATAAATAACGGCTTGAGTACCGAGACCTGTCCATTGAGTATTCGTTACCTGAAAATTTACTGCCATTATATTGGCATTTCCAGTTGGGCCTTGTGGGCCAGTTGTTCCATCTTTTGAGCAAGACAAAATAAAAATGGAAATCGATGATAACAGAATTAGAGTTTTTATTTTCATAGTGTTTGAATTTTAAAGTTGAACAAATCTAAAATAATTAAGTCATGTGTGGCTATTTATAAGGACAGATTATAAGGTCCTACAGGAGTTTTATAATTCAGCCAAGAAGATAATCTTCAGGATTATATCATTGAATTTTGGTAAAAAGTATCTCCTACCATTTCAGATTCTTATGTAAAACGGAAGATTGAATTTTTTGGCAATTAATAATAGAACCGATTTGTGAAATTTTTTTGTTGAAAAAATGGCTGAATTTATGTTTTATTCAACTTAAAAAGAAAAAACGCCTACTTAAATATAATATTTGGATGATTCATAATAAACGTATTTTGATTTGACATCTGCTCGTTGTGGTGATAGCTTTATATTAAAAACAATTGGGCAACAGCAAACTGAAGAAAAATAATAGCAAAACTAATCACATGAAAAAGGTAAAATTTGAAAAAAAGTTAAGTGTAAAAAAAGAAACTGTCACCAAATTAAATAAAGTTCAAATGAATATTGTTCATGGAGGCAATCTGGCTGAAACCCATCCTGTGGGAGTTTGTAGTTGTAATGGAGAGTGCTAAGCATAGAATATACACAGAGTATTGGGCAACAGCAAACTGAAGGAAGAAATAACAATAAATACTCCTCAAAATGAAAAAAGTAAAATTTGAAAAAAAGCTAAGTCTGAAGAAAGAAACGGTAGCAAACCTAAGCAATACAGAAATGAATCTTGTTAAGGGCGGATTACTTTCTTTTAGTAGACCACCCCAAAATTGTAGTGGATATAATTGCTGATTAAAGAGCAGGGCTAATTACCCTGCTTTTTTTATATCATCCATTCATCAGCAAAGGAATAATCCCCGCCAGCTGTTAGAATTACATGATCCTGAAAATACTGTCATTTTGAGCAAAAGCAGCTATAGAAAGAATAGCTATACAGAGTGCAGATAATACGAACTTCATCTAACCATTTCCATAAATTACCCTGGCATCTAGGGTGAGCTTTAAAGTTGCCATAAATTGACTTGTTTATGGCTAAAACATTGAAAATTTTATGCATGTAATCTGCAAGTTGAGAGATCAAAAACAGAGGATATTCCTTGAAATAATCCCTCAGAAAGTCATTTTTCTTCCTTTTTCCTCCAAAATATTGCTATTTTTGCCCCCTGTTAAATGACTTCGTAGCTCAGTTGGTAGAGCAGCTGACTCTTAATCATCGGGTCGGGAGTTCGAGCCTCCCCGAGGTCACTAACAAAAATTATAAACACCTGTAAAGTCAATACTTACAGGTGTTTTTTAGTTTTATCTGTGAATCATGACTTATGTAATTTGGAAACAAATCTCTTTATTTCGTAATAGTCTTTATCCTCAATTGCCTGATCCAATATTTTCTGTTGATCGTTGTTGAGTGGGATCTTTGTTTCACCAAGGCTTAATGTCTGGAAAATCGGCGGCTTCATTTTAAGCCCGTTTAGAAGTTCGTAAGCTGTTTTCATGTCGTTTTGATAAAGCTAAAGAGGCTCTTCAACGGATCAGACCGTAAAAGGTTACACAGATTTCCAAAATAGACGAAGGCCCCATGGTTTTAACCCGAAGGGCCTTCTATATTAATCATTGAGACTTCGCCTGATCGGACCGTTCTCTTGAATAATCTGGTGCGAAATTAGATCTTGCCAGGAAATGCGCGTTACACAATTTTTGGAATAAGTTGTATGATTACTGCAACCGATAATCATTAATTTTAAGAGATGAAGGTTCCAAAGAAATAGGATGGAATATTTAACAAAAAAAGTATGACATTAAAAAATGCGCCGTTTGTAATTGAAAGGATTTTCAATGCTCCGTCCACAAAAGTCTGGAAAGCGATTACAGATAAGAATGAAATGAAGCAATGGTATTTTGACCTTGAAGAATTTAAGCCAGAAGTGGGATTTGAATTTCAGTTTTCGGGTGGCCCTCCGGAAAGGATGTATTTGCATTTATGTAAAATAACAGAAATAATTGTCGGAAAAAAACTCACCTACAGTTGGCGATACGATGGTTATGAAGGGGATTCCCTTGTGACATTTGAACTATTTGCCGAGGGCAACAAAACAAGGTTGACATTAATTCACGAAG
The DNA here is from genome assembly GCA_013286655.1 of Bacteroidota bacterium. Lineage (GTDB taxonomy): Bacteria > Bacteroidota > Bacteroidia > JABDFU01 > JABDFU01 > JABDFU01. Next base: position 1,863 of record JABDFG010000072.1, on the reverse strand, counting down.
GTTTAGAGTCATTCCCCGTTAGCAATCCTGATTTTGCGAAAGAAAATTTTGCAAGAGGATGGACACAAATCGTTGGTACTTCACTAAAAGGTTTCGTTGAAATTTTTTAGTTATGTTAAAAACTATCTTCCATGAAAAAATCCAAAAAGAAACCTGCCAAAGTGAAACAAATAATTGGGGTTGAATTACAGGCTCACGGACGTACGAATGACCGAAATACTGATTTAACGTTTGAACGTGATGCGGACGATATAGCCGGACTTTTAGCAAACCTTAATATAGGGAAAGCGGATTTTTTAGGATTTAGCAATGGAGGGCACACGGCAATGGAAATTGCTATTCGTCATCCTGAATTAAAAGGCCGGCGAAAGTTTCTCCGAATGGAAGAGAAGACCTTTCGTAGCAATACGTCAGGTCTTCGCCTATTTTAGTAGTTTCTGTATCATTGTGACTTTCTTAAAGGGTTTAAAAGCCATATGTAAATTGACTGATTGGGTAATCAAATGGATCAAAATTTATACCCTATATTCAGCGAAATAATGCCGTCAAAGGAAGTTGTACTATTATAAGGCTCACTATCCGGTGCTATGTTTTTTGTTTCTAAACCCGGTACTTGCTCTTTAACCGTTTTTGTCGCAATTTGACTCAATTGGCCCAAGCCAAATAAAAAATCGAGAACTATGTGTTTGCCGAAACAATTCTGGTAACCTATCATCCCTCCTTCTCCTATCTTGAACTGATCGAATGTTAATGTATAGTATGGATAATAATAAAGTATTGGAGAAATGGGTCCTCCAGCTTGAAATTGATCTGGCAGGGAAGCTTTTGAAGCGTATTGACTTATGGAATATTTCATATAAACACCGACATAAAACCCTGTGAAATTTCTCCTTTTACTTAAATAAAATTTGTATTGGGGAATAATTTGAATTAGTTTGATTGGGAGTGTCTTAAAACTGTCGCTTTTATTCAAAAGCAATAATCCAGCCAATTGAATGCTGTGCCGCTTACAAAATCCTTTCTCAATACCCATCGCCAAAGATGTTTCCTTTGCAATTAAACTTATGGCAGGTTCTATCAGGTCTAACTTTAGAATAAGGCAATTCTTAGCCTGCTGCTTGTCATTTGTATTCGGACTGTCAGCAATTCCTGGTTGCGCGAAATTTGCATGCGTCAGCATTGCGCTTGAGATAAGTGTTAAAATTTGTTTTTTCATGTTTTCCCGGTGTTTGAGGTTTTCATGAATAAGGATGCGGTTTATTGAAATGGTGGCAGTGTCTTTTTTCTTAATAAGCTTCATGCTTGTCCTGGAAGTGAGGGTATCCATTGTTATTATTGCCTTCAGGATGGTGTCTTTTTGTTGAATGAAATTCGCTGTCACTTGTAGTGTATCATGAATTATTACGGTATCGTAAACCACCAATGTATCGTTTACCATCAGCGTATCTGATTGCCCGTATAGCGATTTTGTTAAAAGGAACAGTAGAATGAGCGAATAAACAAAATGTTTCATATTCACTGCTTTTTTTGAAGAATGGTATCGTGTTTAACAATCTGCCGGTGAATAATAATTGGTTTCTTTGGTTGAGCGGAGTCTTTTTTCTGATCATTTTTCGTAACCTCCGGCACTACTGCTGATGGTCTGGACTCTTTTTTTATTACCGGAGCTCTTTTTTTTGTGGAGGACGTGTCTTTTTGTATCACTGAGTTATCCTTTATAATAACTTCCGGTTCTATCACCTTTGGTTTTTCGATTTGTGGAATGATTGTTTGGTTGATTTCTTTTTTCTGAATGGGGGTGCTTTTTGAATGAAATACACTAAAAGCTATGATACCTATTGCTGCTGCTAATCCCAGACCTGT
>JABDFG010000071.1 GCA_013286655.1 Bacteroidota bacterium | reverse complement strand
CATTTCCCGCCCCGCCTCCAATGTTGCTATTCAAAAATGCACCGACAGAGGCCTTGGTGTAATAAGTACTTCCTGCGAGAGCGTCTCCTGATACAAATACACTGGCTCCATCGCTGGAGATATAACTCCCATCATTCTCTGTATCATTCCCATAATAGGTCGCCCAGACCAAAAAACCGGAGGTGGTGAACTGTAGTATAAACACAGCTCCGTATGTTCCCTGGAAGAAGTCACAAGAGTTCTTGGTTGTTAAATTAGTTGAAGTTGCTGAACCGCATACCCATACATATGTTCCGTCGCTTTGGATAGAATAACCAACATCACCCGGGTATCCGCCCCCACTTCCACCATAATAAGTTGCCCAGACGAGCGCACTGTTGATACAGTTGAACTGCAAAATGAAAGCATTGCCATAGGCCGCCGGGCCACCAAGAGCAGGCTGATTATAGGCCCCTGCAAACGTTTTCAAAGGAAAATTTGTTGATCGTGTGTAACCAGTCACCCAGACATTTTTCCCATCGCTGCTAATGGAATTACCAACATCAGCTTTGGCCCCTCCATAATAAGTGGCCCAAATCAGGCTATTCCCGGCACAACTAAACTGAGAAATGAAGGCATCTCCATAAAAGGCTCCTCCTGATGAAGGCTGATTATAGGCTCCTGGAGGAGCTCGAAGGGGTAAGTCTGTTGAACTTGTTGACCCCGTAATCCATACATTCGTCCTGTCACTATTAATCGAATACCCAATGTCACCTCCGCTTCCCCCATAATAAGTAGCCCATTTCAAGGCACTTGTAGCACAGCTAAAACGCAAAACGAAAGCATTACCATAGGTTCCAAGCGTAGGTTGATTATACCCTCCGGCAACAGCCATGAGTGGAAAGTCTGTTGAGTTGGTAAGCCCCGTTACCCATACATCTATTCCATCACTACTAATGGAAAAGCCCTGATCAGTATTAGTACCTCCATAGTAGGTAGCCCATACCCTTGAATTAGTGACACAGCTAAACTGCAAAATAAAAACATTAAAAGGCGAAGCCCCTCCCGGTGAAGGTTGATTATAGGCTCCCGCAAGGAATTGAACAGGAAAATCTGTTGCCTGAGTCATCCCTGTCACCCAGACATTCGTTCCGTCGCTATTAATAGACGTGCTTTGCGCACTTGCACTTCCTCCATAATAGGTGGCCCAGATCAGCTCGCCACAAGTGCTGAACTGAAGGATAATTAAATTTTGTACTCCTCCGAAGGTTCCCTGGAAATAGGCTCCCACCGGGCTAACAGTTGGGAATCCCGGTGAAAGTGAAAACCCTGTCACCCAGACATTCGCTCCATCCGTATTCATAGAATAGACATCTTCCGCATCAATTCCTCCGTAATAAGTTCCCCAGATGAGTGAAGGATCTATTATCAATGTATCTTCGCTGTTATACTTATCCACTAAGAACCCTATCTCATCGCCTTGTAAAGAGTAACGCGTGTTTATTTTATGTTTTTTATCATGTCCATAGCTTACAGGTCTACCTTCCATTATATCTCCCATAGGCGTTTTAATTTCTACAGAGCCATCTCTACGCAATCGGGGCTTATCGGTCCATTTATAATTAAGTTTTATTACGGATGGGTCCGCCCCCGGATGCACAATAAAATCGTATTTAAAACCACCTACCCTTTCCCAATCCTTATTTCTAATTCCCAATTCCTGAATTCCCAATCCTGAATCCCGATTTTTTCGATACAACACCCAATCTATTCCCGGATAAATGTTTTTAACTGTTATCTTTTGATAAGATCTCACGTCCTTTATTCCTGTCGGACATTGCGACAAGTAATAGTCCGTACGATCCCCACTTTCGTATTCTTTGATAACATTTTCTTTCCGAATATCAGCTCCAACCAATTCCATATCCGCCCGACAATACTGTACCCTTATCGCCTCGTCTCCAGTATACATATGGGGACCGGATAATTTATTTGAGCTATTTAATTGTGGAATTGCATTTTTCTCCATGTTGGTAAATACATAACTCAGACCGCCCGTCGTAATATAAAAATCAACTCCACTGTCGCTACATTTGAACAACAGGTCCTTTACAGCTCTTCCCTGCAAATCCGCCATTTGACCCTTATTTTCTGTAAAACGCAAAACTTGCTTGCTTTGCATCCATCCTTTAACCTTTGATTCCGATAGAGGGTTATTGATCTTCTTTATATTGCCCTTATCCGCATAGATAACAACAGGCAATAGGACCCAAACGAATGCCAGATAAGCTGAAATATAATTCCTTACTCTAGTATTCACCTTATAACTCGAGCTTTAGTATAGAATTACTTTTTTATAAGAAGTTCCTTTATTAGTCTTGCTTTCAACAAAATAAACACCCGCACTTTTTCCTGATAAATTCAATTCTATATTTCCGTTATGGATATCTGCTTGACTGGCTTTGGCTACAATAGCTCCCAGGGAATTACATACAGAAAGTATGCAGTTTTCATTAAATTCCGAAGCCAGCAGTACAGTAATATTTCCAGTCGTTGGATTAGGGAAAATAGTAAAATCACCCGCATCTTCTTTAACTTCATCAATACCTGTTGCACTTTCCTTGCAAAAAGCAGGGAAAATATATTGAGAACAGGAGCCACTCGCACCAAAATCCATCGTATTACTAAATTGTTCCCAACCGGTATTATATAAAATCCATGCAGTACCTGGAAAACGAGATGCACTTTGCAAACTCGAATTAAGTGCAATTGTATCAATTTTCACTGCGTTATCTCCATTAATCCCATTAAATTCAATACCTGTAAAATAACTTCCCGTAATTGTCAGGGGAGTTGAAAAATCAATCCAGTTTAGATCAGACATACCCGATTCATAAGATCCCTTCACATTCTTAATTTTCAAACTACTTATTAAAACACTTTGAGAAGCCAGTTCAGTCCCTGGCTTTCCACCATTGTTTGCCCATATTTTAACAGCTATCGTATTCGACGGATTTGCATAATACGCATGACTTACACTTAATCCAATGCCAGAAAGCTGATAACCTGGAGGAGGAGGTGTGGCAAAAAAATCAGCGAGGCCTATATTTCCCCAACTGTTAGTGCCGCTACAATAACCCCAGGAATTACTAAAAGACATCTTATACGTTATTAAGGAATCTCCTTTAGTCAGGTTCGAAACAGTATCACATAAATTATTGATTGCTCCGTTTACAACATGAATATAACTTATCTTAGTTGCTGTATTGCTTCCGGAAGAATTGCTTGCAGTCAATGTAACTGAATAACTACCTATGCTGTTGTATTTAATGCCGATTGGATTTTGACTTGTTGAAGTTAGTGTAGTCGACCCTGGAAATATCCATTGCCAGGAAGAAGGGTAATCAGCGGAAATATCTGTGAAATTTACACTCCCTCCAGCGTTAATTACAGTAGCAGAAGCAGTAAAATCTGCGGATGGCACCGGAGTGTTTGAGGTATCCGCGCATTTTAAAGCCTTGTAAGCATTTATTCTGCCTGCACCATAACCCGTAACGCCTGGATTTAATGCATATATATTATCACACGTTTTTACCAGGCAAGTTTTTACCTGTGACTGTGTTAAGCCTTTCTTTACAGATAACATTAAACCACAGAGACCTGACACCATAGGACTTGACAGCGAAGTACCAGATTCAATATCATAATCCATTATTCCAGAGGTGCTTCCTGCATGATGACTTATAGTACTTGCTACATTCAATCCCGGAGCAGAAACGTCCACATAAGGATTGTGAGTCGAATAAGGTGATATGATATCGCCTTTACCCGTCATCCCAACAGATATTACCTTATCAAAAGAAGCAGGATAATATACATTATTGGTAGAATTGCCGTCATCTCCGGAGGCCGAAACCAAAATACAGCCCAGACTATAGGCATAGTTGATAACATCTCCTGGAAATTTATTATTGATTGTATCAAAGGTATTACCCCAGGACATATTGATTACCCTGGCTCCATGTTCAGCTGCCCATACAACTCCTTCATACCCGAAAGGCTCTGCACCCGAATCGTTACCTGAAAGTAGAACATCATTATTGTCTTTTACGGGCATTACTTTAATATTGAAACCAATCGATGCAACACCGATCTCATTATTCGTTTTAGCACCCACAATACCAGATACCATTGTACCATGATCGTTAAAACCCACAGAAGGTTGATTCGTATTCGCATCATTGTCAGCCACGTCCCAGCCCGCAACCAGTTTTGTAGAAAGATCGGGATTAGTGGTGCAAATGTAATTATCCACAACCGCTACCACTATAGTCGAATCACCTGTTGAAATACCCCAGGCGGAATCAGCCTTGATTTGATCCAAGTGCCATAACCACATTGGATTTGACTCATTCACATTATAATATAAATCATTGGGGTTAATGGCAAGACTGAAACCACGAGGCAATACTTTCTTTTCCGAATATTCAATAAATGGCAGTTTCTTCATTTCGTTTACAATGTCATCTGCTTCTTTCAGGTTATTGAACTGTATTTCATAAATCCGCTTTAGAGCAGCGCTTTTACTGTCAGCAAATTTTTGAACAACTTCGGTGATGCCATAGTGATCTATTAAATTATTCAGGAATTCAACTTCCCGATACTTTACTTTCCCTTTTTCATCAGCAGGCATAGCAATATTTTGACTCTCCTTTAACTTGAAAATCATTTTCCCATCCTGAAAATTTTCAGCTACATTTTGGGCATTAGCCATCGGACTTATAAATCCAACCATACCGACTAACACAAAAAAGCGAAAAAAATTCATACTGTTCATTTTTGACGTGTTTATGCGTTTATACCATTTTTCAGAATACCATTATTTTCGCGCACCATTTCTAAATACTTCGCCTATAATGCTTTGTTTTTCACCATTTTAGTTTTATGGTTTATAGCTTCTAAGTTACTACTACCTGTTTCCGATCACAAATAAAAAGATGCTCAATATTGGTTTTCTAAAATCAGACTATAATAAACATTCAATTTTACCAAGCCCCGCGGCGGTAAGATATTTGATGGGATGATCGCTCATCTAAATAACGTCACATTTCCTCTTCTGTTTATGTTTTGTCCATTTGATAAAATAGCCGTCAGATAATAGGCAAAAACTCCCGTTTCCATTGTTTTACCCTTAAAAGTCCCGTCCCAGCCTGTTGCTGGATTTGTGGTTTCAAATACCACTTCTCCCCAGCGGTCAAACAGTTGAAAATGCAGTTGGGTCGCACAGAGTGCTCCCCTCACATAGAGTATATCATTCTGTCCATCTCCGTTGGGTGAAAAGGCGGTAGGAACAAACACATTCCTTGAATCGCAGTCAACAATAGCTGTATCCTTAACGATAATTCTTACACTATCTATTGCAGTACAAGCATTTGGATCTGTTATCAAGACAGTATAGGTGGTTGTTTGTAGAGGATTTGCAACTGGGTCAGAAATGCCGGCATCACTTAACCCTGTGGAGGGAGTCCAGGCAAAATTAATTCCGCCGCTGGCTGTCAATTGTACAGATCGTCCTTTGTTTATGCTGGTGTCTTTCGTAATTGAAACTAGAGGATTTGGAAACTGAAGTATCGTTGCAGAAGCAGTACCTGTGCATCCCGTTCCATCTGTTACCGTTACTGTATAAGTTCCCGGTGAAAGGGCATTGATATTTTGCGTTGTAAAACCAGTACTCCAGGCATACGTATCTCCCACCGCTGTTCCTGTTATTGTTATTGTTCCATCCGTTTTTCCGATGCAGGTATTGACTGGCTCTGCACTGGGATTTGGGCCATTACTGTTTTGAATGGTAGCAGAGGAGGTACCGGAACATCCCTTTGTGTCAGTAACAGTAACCGTATAAGTACCCGCTCCTATATTATTATTGGCCACTCCCATAATCAGATTGCTCCAACTATAGATTAACATACCTGTTCCTCCTGTCGCCGTCACTTCAGCACTCCCATCAGACAAATTGCAGTTTGTCGGAAAAAGTTGCGAAGCCTTCACATTTATTCCCGGCAAAACCATTACAGTTATCGTCGTCGTTGTTGTTGCACCGCATCCATCCGTACCTGTTACCGTATATGTAGTAGTATGAGCGGGACTAGCTGTTACAGATGAGCCAGCTATAGAACTTAAGCCTGCCAAGGGACTCCAACTATAAGTACTCGCCCCGCCGGCAGTAAGCGTGACCGAACCTCCCGGGCAAATAGAATCCCCACCTGTTGCCGAAAGGATCGTCGTGGAACAGAGTACGCTGAATTTCCCGACAAACATGTTCTCACTGCCGGAATTTGTTCCTTCGAAATGAGCCCCTGTTACATAATTCTTGGTAGGATAACTATTAATCGAAGTAGCGTCTCCTGATACAAATATGCTGTTCCCATCGCTGCAAATATAATTTCCGTCTTGCTCGATGTCACTCCCATAATAGGTAGCCCATTGCCTCGCTCCAGCATTGTTGAACTGTAAAATAAATACATCAAGACCTTTACTACCAAGGGTATCCTGAAAAAAGCCACAGGAAGATTTCTTGATTGGAAAATCAGTTGACATTGTTTCACCGGAGACCCATACATTGGCACCATCACTTTGGATAGAATACCCAATATCACCCTGAACTCCCGCTCCGCCCCCACTTCCCCCATAATAGGTGGCCCAGATTCTGGCAGCGGTAGCACAGCTGAACTGCAAAATGAAAGCATTCCCGTTCGCCTGTCCAAGTCCAGGTTGATTGTATGCTCCGGGTAAATTTTCAGTTGGAAAATCGGCTGAAGTTGTCAACCCTGTTACCCAGACATTGTTACCATCACTGGAAATAGAATTACCCTGATCCACACCACGTCCTGCATAATAGGTAGCCCAAATTATGACGGAGCTGTTGCAGCTAAATTGCAAAATAAAGGCATCTGAAAATGGCGGAACCGCATTTTCATTTGGTTGACTATAGGCCAAACCTGTAGGGACCTGAGAAGGAAAATCAGTTGATGATGTCACACCGGTCAGCCATACACTTTTCCCATCGCTGGAGATTGAATATCCTTCGTCATCTTTACTCCCCCCATAACAGCTTGCCCAAATCAGATTACTGCCAGCACAGCTAAATTGCGAAATGAAGACATCTTTGGACCCGGCATTCGAAGACCGATTATAAGCTCCCGCAAGATTCTTAGTGGGAAAATCAGTTGACAACGCTTCTCCCGTTACCCATACATTCACCCCATCACTGCAGATAGAATAGCCTATATCACCTGGATATGCTCCACCACCGCTTCCCCCGTAATAGCTGGCCCAGACTCTGGCATCCGTAGCACAACTAAACTGCAGAATAAAGGCATTCCCGGCTCCTCCCACTCCTTTAAGTGAAGATTGATTATATCCACTTGCTAAATTCTTGCAGGGAAAATCAGTTGACAATGTCCATCCTGTTATCCATACATTATTCCCGTCACTGCTGATAGAATAGCCATAATCAAGACTACTTCCCCCATAATAAGTGGCCCAAACAAGTGTTCCGCAGGTACTGAATTCCAGAATGGTTAAGTCCTGTCCCCCTCCTTTATAGATTCCCTGAAGATAAGCTCCTGTAGGAGCCTGAGTGGGAAATCCAGCTGACTGAGAAGATCCAAGCACCCATACATTTACGCCATCAGTATTCATAGACCAGGTATCCGAAACCTCCGAACTATTGCCTCCTCCATAATAAGTGGCCCATACCAGTGTAGGATCTATTATGAGTGTATTGCTTTTAGAATACTTATCCAGTACAAATCCTATCTCATTACCCCGTACCTCATACCTGGTATTTATCTTTTGCATATTATCTGGCAGATAACTGACAGGTACTCCTTCCGTAATGTTTCCAATTGGAGTTTTTATTTTCACAGAACCATTATTCTGCAATTGGGGTTTGTCAGTCCATTTATACCTGAGCCTTATTAACGAGGGATCAGCGCCCGGGTGTACGACAAAATCATATTTCATTTGTTGATTACTTGAGTAAAGTACCCAATCTATCCCCGGATAAATATTATTAATTGTAATTCTTTCATAGCTATGTACGTTCGTTATTCCTCCCAAGCACACCGGAAGATAATAGTCTGTACGATCTTCGCTTTCATATTCCTTTTTAATGTTTTCCTTTTTTATATCTGCCCCCACTAATTCCATATCCGCACGGCAATATTGAATTGCCGTGCGCTCATTTTCTTTCATATATCGTTCAGATAATCTACTGAAACTGTTAAGCTCCGGTATAACAGACTTCTCCATTTTAGTAAATACATAACTCAGCCCCCAGGTGGTGATATATATATCCGCCCCGGCTCCGCTTGCTTTAAACAGGAGATTCATATCTGCAATACACCCACCCGCTCTATTATTTACTGGAGAATGGCCGTCCTGCATATCTGTCAGTTGACCTCTGTTTTCCATAAAACGAAGCCCCCCACCTGCTTGCCCCATAACCGTATGGGCATTGTCCATGTTTTTTATCCAGCCCTGAACCTTCGATTCCGGGGCTGGATCAGTATTACCCATAGCAGGTAAAAGAACCCAGGACAAGGCTATGTAAACGGAAATACAAATTTTTGTTATGGGTTTCATATAATATTCCTTTAAACAGGCTCTTGGTTTTGATAATAAAATATAATACTTTTTAATATAGCACTATCTGCTTTTTCAATGACACAATGAAAAACTAAGTTGCCTTAGTGTTATTGAAGTACTAGTCTTGTTGTAAAAGCTTCTTCTCCCTTTTGAAGAATTATTAAATACACACCTTTGGAAACCCCTTCAAAAGACACCAGGCGAGAATTAGCACCTTGTAAAGCTTCATCCTCTTCTTCTTTTATGATTCTTCCGAATACATCAGTCACTTTTATACTATACCTTCCTCCCTCCTCCACTTGAAAAGAAAGTCTAGCCTCACCATCCGTAGGATTAGGATAAGCAATCAGTTGAGCCTTGTTTAAATATCCTAAATCTTCCATTCCAGAAAGGCAGGGGTTGTACTTAAACATATACGGATCCGAACCGATTCCGTTGGCTGTAACTACAAGCGAATATGTCCCTGCCGGCAGCCCTGGAGGAACAGTAAATTGAGTGGTATCGGGAGCACTTCCCTGCTGAACTCCCGTGCTATTCCAATTAAAAGTACGGACATAATAAACATTTGCGCCGGAAGTTAGCCGCACAATAGGATAATTAGTAGCCTGCTGTTGATCGTCACCATTGTTAATTTTTTAACACCTTAACAACCCTTTGATAATTATTATTGCCAATTCTTACAAAATATTCGCCATTGGGAAGACCACTAATTGAAATTTTTGTTTGAATAGCATTGTCCCAAGGCTCTGTAATATTACCACTGATCAATTTACCAATGACATTAAATAAATCAACGTGTACTGCGTCATTCGATGGAAGAGCAGTGACAGTGATATTCAAATAATTACCCGACTGGTAAACTTTAAATTCGGCCAGATCTATTGGGTTGGCAAAACCTGATACACCGGAAAGGTTGAATGAAAATATTCTGGAAGCTTCCGCACCAGCTTTATCATATTCATTCGTATTCCAGAACGTCGTCGAATTAGATGGATCTAAGGTCATTTCAGAATAATCTCCCCAACGATTATAACAATTTACGGATGGTTTGCTTCCGGAAATGACAGTTGTTTCGACACCTGTCATTGTGTCCAGCTTATCCGTCGATAACCTTCCTGTATAGCAAATTCCCGGATAAAGCGAGGAACTGGATACATTATAGGACAATGCAATATCGCCATCCTGGTCCATTCCGATGCTTGCATTCCATCGACTAACACCGTCAGCTGGTGCGTAGGTTCCTTGCTGATAAATTGAAAAATGTTGTGTCAGGGCCTCCTGTCTTATTTCATACCAGCGAATACCGGCGAGCCTACCGCCTGTATTTACAGTATTGCAAAGCATCACAGAATTGTAACCGGTAAATTCCAGGAAAGGAACTCTGAAATTGAAGGTGCCATCTAAAGCATCCAAACTGTCATTAGAATCGGGTTGAGGAATGTCTGTCGAAGTCGGACTGTCAAAATAAGCATTAAAGGCCGCGGGGGATAAGGAATCCCATCTTGACACGACAACCGTTTTATTTGCAGTGTCAGTAGCAACTTTGTAAAAAACAATTTTATCTGAATATCCGCCAGAATTAATATTTTCAAAAAACACCATGTAATTAGGCACACCATAAGGTGGAAGGGCCGATGCATCGCAATCAAGGATTTTTGCCGCACTGGGAAAACTATTATAAGCGCCAAAGTAAGTGGGAGGCGAAGGTGTAGCCGCCATGATCATTCCTGCAGAAGCTTTTCCAGCAATCATTCTGGCTCTGTCAAGAACAACGAGACCCGATGGATACCATTGGCCTGTCATATAATAACCATCACTCCAAATAGAATATTTAGGATAATCCGGGTAAAGGCAATGTGGAGTGTAAATAGTGTCCCAAATAGAATTTGTAAACTTATAAGCATAATATTTTCCAGTTGCATCTCCAGTTTGAGAAACTGCAACCAATAATTCAACAGGGAAGGTAAAAGTCAAAATGGATAAAAACCAACGGTCAGCAAATTTATCATAAAGAACTATTGGGTCGGTGAGATCATTTTGATTTGCACCGCTGAACAGAGAAGAAAAACTTTTCTTCCCTGTAAGCGCCTTCCCTGTTTTATCAAACACCTCGAATGAAGTGTTTATAGCCTGAACATATTGGGTTAGACCAACAGCCCCATCCGGATCCGGAGGACATGTTGTTGCAGTTTCCTGACCATCAAAATTAATGACAGGAGCAGGTAACGGCTTATTGCCAAAAATTGTTTGCACGACCGGGTCAGACTGTTCCTTTTCCCGTATTGATTTTAAAAATTCTGAAGGTCTTGACTTTTTCAATTTTTCAAATCTTTCGGAGTTTTTAATAGCTTTATCTTTCTGCTCTTCCGTTTGATCCGGCATATCTTTAACAGCAATGGTTTCATGGAATTCGGCACATTGAATATACATTGAACCCGAAATGTTACTAATTGTATTTTGGGCAAAGATACCGCTGCCCCTGATTATTGCGAGCAGCAGCGGCATAAATATAATACAAGTGCCCTTTTTCATAATGAGTTAGTAAACATTATTGTCGATAAAATTGGCACGAAGTTAAGCGGATTTACTCCGGACCACAAACGAAAATAGATTCAAAATCGGTTTTCTAAAATAAATTTGTGGGGCATTTCATAGGTCAACGCAGAAAAGGCACATTGGGGGTAAAAGGGTTCAATCCTGGTTTCCATTTCAAAAGATCATCACTTTACGAACCAATTCTCCGCCATTTGCAGAAAGTCTGACAAAATAAATTCCAGGAATAAAATTTGATACGTCAATGGTTTGTTTGTTTTTACCTCCTGGAAGGGAGCGCAGTTCTTTTGAAAATTGAAGCTGGCCAATCATATTATAGATAGAAATCGCTGAGTTGGAATTAGTCTCCAAATCAAAAGAAAGTTCCAAGGAATTTTCCGCTTTATTATTACAAACTAAAAAATCAGAAACACTGCGAATTTCCGACTCAACTCCGGTTAATGTAGAATACGTAACCGTGATACGGATATGATCAACCTTAGCAGTTGGAGTACTTTTAGAATTGGTATTTTTCACCGCGAAAAACACCCCGAAGTTACTGGAATTAATATCAGCAGGCGCCCAGGAAACCCCCCATTCATCGGAAGACCCTCCATAACTGATATAGGGTATCGGACCATTAAATTTATTCCAAAGCGTGGATGAAGCATAATTATTACCCACAGGCTGAGAGCCACTTGATATACCTACTTCATTTTTTGCTAACTCAACAATGGAATCTGAAATACAATTCCCTATATCAAAATTTCGTAAAATTTCCACTTTGATTCCAAGTATAGCAGCCTTCAAAGGTATATGAAAACCAAAACCACTGGCGATCAGGCTGCGGGAATAATAACAATTAGTATCAATACATGTCGAAGCTGCCGCGAGAAGAACATTCGCATAATGACCATCATTAGCTTCAATATTGGCCGTACTGTCCCAGTTAGAGCCAGGGCAAGTAAGGCAAATAATATTACTGTAGGTCGATTTAGAAGGACTGTTGGTGGTGTCTGCATTCGTTTGAGAGAAAAGCCTCACACCAATACTAAAACTAATAAATATTAAAATAGTAATCTTGTTTTTCATGGCTATTGCGTTTTTCAGGTTAAAAATTAAATCTATAAAATATCAATGTCTGGCAAGGAAAGCATGGTCAGGTTATTCCGAAATAACAAATCTCCTGATGATAACAATTGTTTTTATCCGTCCGTATTAAAACGACTTGTCCTAAAACATTCTTGAGCATAATTGCCAGGCTCGTTTGTCCTTCACAGTCGGAACGGAGCATAAACTATTGTTAAAAAACCAATACGAAGTTAATAGGGTTAGCCCCCGATTACAAATGAAAATATATTTAAAATTGGTTTTCTAAAATAAGTAGGTAGGTAGATCACTGTAAGGTGGATCCATACCAAGCTGCTTGCTGGGTTTAGGACAAACCAGATCTAAATTAAACATCCGCCTGATGAACCTTCTGTAAGACTTCAACAAACGACTCTCCGCTTATTTTACTTTCTATCCAGGAAATGAAATCGAAAAACTCCAGCGCCTTCTCCTCATAAGTATCTTCTTTAAGTTTTATCATCTCTTCCTTTATACTAAGGAGTTTTATTTTTAATTGTTCAGGGTCAACACGACTAAATAGTTCATCCTTCATAAAACGGAAAAAAACATTTTCAATTTTATACAGGCGTTTTCTTTTTTTAATAAAATTATAGGTTTCTTGAAAAAGAGAATCAATATAGTCTTCTGTTTTCAATTCATAATGAGTTAGCAGCAGCAATATTTTACTATAACAATACATATCTTCCCTTATTGGCAAATCTTCTTTTTTGTAATTCACTATTATGTTGAGATAAAAAAGGGCTTTTTTATAAT